>JAAZBV010000070.1 GCA_012513605.1 Desulfatiglans sp.
CATTTATATTCTCCTGTAACTGATAACTACTTGCTCCTGTTACTGTATTCCAGCTTATTGTATATGAACCGGTATAATTTGGGGAAGCGGCTCCTGCAGGAGTTGGTGGCAAAGGGGCTACAAGCACAGTAATGGTCGCGCTATAGGCTGATGATCCTACTGAATTAGTTGCCTTTAATCTATAATTCCAGGTTCCAGGGCTCCTGCCTGTTAAACTTGTAGATGTTCCACTACTATTATATACAGTGCTCCAGCTCCCACCATTATAGTTCTCTTCCAGTTGATAACTTGTTGCATCAGGATCAGCCCCCCAACTAATAGCATATGTACCATCAGCGTCAGTAGCAGGTCCTGCAAGGGTAGGAGTAGCCGGAGGAGATTGAGCCCATAACTCCAGCTCTGAAACACTCATCATATATATAGGAACCTGAACAAGAATTTGATAAGGAGGATAAGGAACTTGCATTGGAAGTTGCATATAACCAGTTAAAACACTGGATCCAGTGATTCTATAATATGTATAAGCAGTTGTATTGCTAATAGTTATCTCCTGCCCTAACTGTGAAGAGGTATGTAATACTGTCCATGAGCTACCATTATTGCTACCCTGTAGGCTCCATCCGCTAATTGAACCGGATGCAACTTTATATTTAGTAACAATTTTTGGAGACGAAACCTGATACCGAATGTTTTGATCGACAGAGTTATTATAATTTACACTTGAAGTCCAGGCTGTGTTTGTATTGGAGTCAAAGGCTAAAGCCGGAGATGTTGAACTGGAACTGGCAGTTGCTGTACCTCCTGTTAACTTTGTATAGGTTAGTGCAAATGCGGTTTGATCTGTTCCAATAATAAAAAGCAATGGAATAACAAACATGAGAATTAAGGGTAACAAAATACTTTTCTTCATTATTCTCCTCCGACTTAGAAACTGCCATCAATTTGGTTTTTTAAAACATTTTATCGTAACCATATGCGATAATTATCTACTGAAAAAAATCTAAAAACAGCAAAACACAAAAGACAATAAACTGGGTAAGAAAAGACTCTAAGACACTTAGCAATACCCTGTAATGCCGGGTAGTAAGCTGTAATTCTTATTTAATATGTGTAATTAAAACAGGTATACTTAAAATGTGTGCTGCTTGATCAATTAAGTATTGAATAACTGTATACCTATGTAAAAATTAAAATTCAAGATATTTTTGTAAATTTTCAAGATTCAATTTGAATATTATATAAATCATAAATAATCTACTGTATTTTTAGCATGTTAACAGGGCAGGCATTGAATACTTTTTAAAGGGGTGTATCCTGCCCATCATAAATGGTGCAGAACCTGTACTCGAAGGGATAACCCCTTAAATTTAATGTTCCTCAGCTCAATTCCTTGCTAATCCAGTTGAGATAATCCCTGTTACCCTCAAGTACCGGCATGGCGAGTATTTCCGGGACACCATAGGGGTGAAGCCTTTTTATCTCTGCCTCAAGCTTTTCAAAAAGCGCTCTTTTTGTCTTCATGACAATGCGCCAGTCCTCACCCTTGAGTATCTTCCCGTTCCACATGTACATGCTCTTTACCGGGCCTGTAATCTGTACAATGGCAGCAAGCCTTTTTTCAATAACGCTTTCTCCGATCTTTTCAGCGGCCTCAAGGTTAACTACTGACGAAAACACCTGTATATATTCAGTCAAAATTATTTATCTCCTTTTGATATTTTGTCATCCACTGGGATATCCGCATGTACGACCCTTCGCAGGAATTTCCAGCACCCCTTTTCTCTTATCATGGTATCTTCATAATGGCCGATGAAATAGGGTTGCGGACGATCCGATTCCCCGGTAACCACAAATATCCATTTGGTTACTGCGCTCGCCCTGTCGTCATTTACCTTAATCGTTTCATTTGTAAAGAGGTGCACTGACTGGCTAATGGCTTCACCTTTACCGATTGTGCTTTCCATCAGCTCACAGATTGCATTTGATCCCTTTGCGCTGCCAAACCCGCCGATCCATTCCCCTTCTGTTTCTGCAAAAAGTTCAGAAAAGGATTTAAAATCTCTCTTATCCAGAAAACGCCCGTAATCCATTAATAGACATCTTATCTCTTCCCTGTCCTCCAGCCTTTTTAAGCGGGCCTCAATGGATGCCGTTTCAGATGAGTCAGGACCTTTTTCTGCCCATACCTGTAATGGATATATTACTGTTACCAAGATAGAGGCAATCACGAGTAATAATAAAAATGATTCCGGACTGGCGTTATGCATTTTCGTATCTCCATTGTTAACCCGGAAACCACAGGTCTCCGGGTTAACCTAATCTATTTCATCAGTTTTTCTATATGCTCCTTTACTGCCTCTGCCCAGATCTCATACCCCTTTGTTGTGGGGTGAAGGGCATCACTCATGATA
>JAAZBV010000071.1 GCA_012513605.1 Desulfatiglans sp.
CGTATAAAGATTGTCAATGAATCAAGAGAAGCTGAACGAAGTCATCAACGGAGGAAGCATCGACGAAGAAAAGACCGCCCCTTTTACCAGGACTCGTGCTATGCAACATCTTAACCGGAAATTACTGGGGTAAAAATGAGATACTAAAAATTCTTAAGGCTTACAAAGATGAATTTGCTGAACAGTACAGTATCAAAGAGATTGGTGTTTTCGGTTCTGTAGCACGAAATGAAAATGGTGATGACAGCGACATAGATGTGGTTGTGCATATCCAGAAACCTGATCTATTTATACTGTCTGGTATCAAGCAGGATCTTGAGGAAAGATTTAAAAAGCCAGTTGATGTAATTACCTATAGGGAAAATATGAATCAATTCTTAAAAAAAAGAATAGACCAGGAGTCTGTATATGCCTGATAAAGAATTGATTCTTGAAATACTGAGTCGAATAGAAGAATCATCAGAAAAAATTGTTACGCGTTTTATGAATATTCACAATGTGTCAGATTTCACAGACAGCCCTGCCGGTGTTGATAAAATGGACTCTATTGCCATGATGTTGATAGTTGTTGGTGAATCTTTAAAAAATCTTGATAAAGTAACCGATGGCACTCTACTCTCCAACTACCCTGAAGTTGACTGGAAAAGGGCAAAAGGAATGCGAGATATTCTTACCCATCACTACGCAGGTATGGATTGCACAGGATTAATTAATGCTACCTTTTATGGCGAAGATGTAACAAACCCCAGAATTAGTACCGCTACCTGGCCAGGGAATGTTAGCGGATGGTATAAAGTCGGTGAAGGATTAAATGTTGCAAAAGATAAAGATCTTCTTCTTTGGACCACAGTATCTGGAGATAAAAGAAATCATATGGCATTTTATGCTGGAGAAAATAAGTTATTCCATTCTTCAACAAGTTATGGTGTTGCCCATACTAATAATCTTGAGTTATATTGGATAAAACAAGGTAAGCCTGATGTGTATAGAGAGGTGGGTTATTAATATGAAACAAATATTTTTATATTTTATATCTTTTATAATTACAATAACTTCTTTCATAACTGATGCTTCTGAAAGTAGTATTTTACAACATAAAATTATTTTATCAAACACAAGGGGTATACCATTCAGCATTGGAGATGGAGATTATGCAATTTGGGGTTTTGAAGTTGATGATGATGAGAATTTCTGGTTTCTTGGTGGTGATTTTGCAACACTAGTCAAGATGACAAAAAAAGGTGAAGTACTATTAAGGCGTGAATATAGCGAATTTAAGGCGAATCCAATTGGAATTAGAGAACAGAACTTATATGTTTTTGACTATGTTTTTGACCGAGGTATTAATAGGGATCCGCATGGTAAATTATTTGTTATTTCTTGCGATAACGGAAAGATACTTAAGGATTTCCCAATTTTGTTTAAAAATAGGCTTAATTGGCATGGATTTCTAGATAATGGTATTATTTTTGAGCTGAGTTTTGCTAAACCGCCATATGATATAAAAGATATGTTTAAATATTTTTTATACTCATATGATGGGAAGTATATTGGTGAAGTATCTAACGAAAGTGGTCTTAATGAACCATATAATTTTTTAAAGTTTGATTATTATATTGGTAAATATAAAAATAATCCATTATTTGCGAAATATTGTATGGAGAATGATCAATGGGAAATCTTCACTATTGACATCCGAGGGCAAATAACTCAAAAAACTATTATAGATCATAAAATACTCGGTGAGCCTTTTAGTGAAGCACCAAAGGATCTCTGGTGCTTATCTAATAATAAACTATTCATGGTTTATAGAAAAGGCGAATCAGCTATCATTACAGAGTTGGATTTAAATAAATTGATGAAATAAGAAGTGATATATGTGAAGGGGGACGCTGTTAGGTTATTGTGCAAAGCATTGGTGTCCAAAGCATTGGTGTCAAGCCTACACATTTGACAGACCCTTAAAATCATAATACAAAAACAACTGGATTCTCCGATCGTGTCGGAGAATGACGACAAAAACACATTTATAAGGCAATGCGCCTGAGCGTTTTTATGCAGTAAATAATTATACCAAAAAGATATAATGGGTTAGGTTTAAGATTAATTGATTGAAAAAGCAAGAGTAAAGATAGAGGTCAGAAGTCAGAAGTCGGAAGTCAGAAATCAGAGTGGCAGAGAATGATGTGAAAAAAACATAATACAGAAAAGGAAAGTCGGACGTCGTAACCGAAGGTATTTAATCCAGAGAATTGAAAATATTTACCCCCGCATTGTTTCGTGTCTTTCGCCTGTCCCGCCATAGTATGAAAGTCTATTACGAAGGCGGACGTGTTTCGCGGTTCAAGTTGTCTTATGGTTTGCATAGTTTCAGGATATGCTCATAACAAGTTTCATCCCCTCAATTGATCCATGCCCCGTATTACCATGCATCACCCTCATTATCGCCCGATCCTTTGAACCATTCTGATGTTTCAAGCAGCTCTTTTTGCATTGATCCATCTGAAAAAACATCATTGTAGGCACTTGTAAGTTTTTTTTCATACTCTGTTTTAATCTTATCCCTCAAAACCAGTGAGATGTACTTGCTTCTGGATATACCCTCCTCTTTACTGATTTTATCCTAAGCGGATATCGGGGTCAGCCCGTTGAAATTGGGCATATTTTGTTTGTCTCTGTCTACTCTATAACTTAACGCGCAGTCTTTATTCAGCTTACCAATGTCCAGATACCGGACATAGAATATTTAATGCCTGTTGAGCAAGTATTTTAGGCAAACTTACTTTCTCCTCTTGTAAAGGATTAAGTTTTTATAATCAACCTGTACCTCAAACAACCTTTTGAACACATCCACATACGGGCTTTTCGTTGCCGGTTCTCCATTGACTGTCTCAACTGCTATATTTTTCAACGGACTGAACTCCCTTTCGAGAAGGTTCTTAATGGGTGCAAGAGATAGCTCAATATCAGGGTCATCAGGGGGAATCATTATTGTTAAAACCTTTCCATTGTTTTCAACAATAACCACAGGCTCTGTTCCCCTGTAGCAAATACTGTTACCCGGTAACCGTCTTGGAGTTGCTCCTTTTAATGCATCTATCTGCATGCCGCACACAGATGCAGGGTCAAAGGCATTTACCGAGTAAATGCTCTTATCCTCTGCAAGGGTAGAGAGCATCTGAAATGCCTTACGTGAGATAAACTGCGGCCCTGTAACACCCTTGAAAAAAAGTCCTGACATGATTTCACCGGATAACTCCATGATATAGAGGCTCCTGAACAGGGCCTTCCAGCTGAATTCAGGCACCTCCCTGAACAGTATCTCCCTGAAGATAACCCCGTACCTGTCTAATAGCAGCCTTACCCTCTCCTTTTTTATCTCCTGCTCTCCTACCAGGTCTGTATCCTGTTCAATGTCAGGGAGTCTAAACCAGTTGCCAGTATATGTGTGAGTACCTTTCCACCTGTTGAAACCTGACCTCCTTGATGTACCTCTACCCCTTCTACTATTCTCCTGGCTGGCTGTAATCTCAGGGGCACTGAAATTGTTTTCAATCCCCCTTCTTACTGCGCTGTATCCATCGTTTGATATAATACCGCTCCACACGCCTTTCCATAATCTATCTGTAAGTTCAGCAGAGTTAGCGCCGGTAATCTCCATGAGGTCAAAAAAACCGTACCTCGCCTTTGTATCAGGGAAAAGCCCTCTATCCTTTTCTCTGTCTCTCTTTGCCTTCGGCTTACCAAGGAGATCAAGCTCAGACTCAAAGCAGAAGGCTGTCTTTTCTTTTTCAAAACCTTTCCAGACAAGATCGCTTTCACTAACGATCCTGTCAAGGTAAGCGCATTTGTAGGCATGCATCCTTGCCGGAAGTATATCAGTCTCCCAAATCCCCGCGGGAAGCGGCAGGCAGAGTAACTGTTCCAGACGCGTGAAAAGGGCCTCTTCATCCTCTGCCTTTACACTTAAGCCCTGATACCCTGCAAGAAAAAGAGGCAGAAAGGCAGCATCAAGCGGTTCAATAACAGGCACTGACCTTGCCCTGTTAATACGGAGCATGATCTCGTAATTTTCCGTGTCACAAAAATAGACCTCCGGGCTTCCCTTTATTAACCTGCCGGTAATAACATCATTTGATTCAATAAGACTGTCAAGCACAGGTTCAAGGTCATTAATGCTGATGCCAAGGGTGTGAGAAATCCACTCTTTTGTAACAGGGCCATAGAACCTGAACCATTCTAAAATCATATTGATTAAAATCTCATCGGCTGACCTGTTATCGTTTACTTTATGATCGTGCTTATGATCAACATTGATTTCTTCACCATTAAGCAGCCTCGCCTGAAGATTGCCGGTCAAAGGGGTGAGTGTTTTACTGATATGCTTATAGCTCTCAAGAGGCGCAATAAGACCTTTACCGGTTAATGGGAGAGACATATGAATAAGCTTTTTTGATACAGGTTCGATAACATCCTCTGACCTGCCATTCGTGTTCCTTTCAATGGCAGATATAAGCTCCTCCCATTCTGAAACAGGTATAAACAGCCGTTCTTTTACCCAGTCCAGGAGTTCAGGGGGCTCCTGCGGTGAATAACCTGTAGCGAGACGCTTTCGCTTCAGTTCAAATTCTTTAACAACCTCCTCATTTACAGCAGGTCGCTGTTCCTCGTTGAACAGTATATCCTGTAAAAGGTCACCTTTGATAAGAGACCTGTTTGAGGCGGGTTGGTCATTTTCATACATATACTGGTTGACCTGATTCCAGTTGATATTGGCAGCAAAGGGGCTTGGCCGTAATGTCTTTACGTGAGACCATTTTATAACCCCTGATGCTATCTCACCCAGCACAAGCCTCAGGTTATCAAGATCAAACTCATCATTAAGGCATGTGCGCCATGTCTCTATGAGGATGGGGAAGTCTTCATACCCTATCACCTTTTCAAGGAGCTTTTTTGATCGGAGCCTTGTCATCCACAGGGGCATCCTCTCGCTTATTTTGTTTCTCGTTATTAAAAGTGCCCGCCCGGCGCACTCCCTGAACCTTGCCCCAAAACATCCTGATTTTTCAAGCTGCATTTTCAGGTATGTATCCATATTTGAGGCGGTCACCAGGTTGATTAGTTCATCAGGATCAATACCGGTATTGAGCTGAAACACAATAGAATCATTGCCCGGATAAATCTCAAGATATTCCCCGTGTTTTTCCATCCATGCAGCGTTTATTGCCATTGCGTAGGGGCGGTTCAGCCTTCCTCCCCACATGGTATGAATAACAAGCTGGTTTCCGGGCACCCCTGCAGGGCCTGTTTGCACCTGTTCAAAGATGATATGATGCCTGTGTGGAAGGGCGGCATTCGTATATTCCTTCTGCCTCTTGAGAAAATCTGTAAGGAGCGCCGATGATGTTTCATCCATAAAATGATGTTCCTTTAAAAACCGGCCAAAATCAGAGTCATCAAGGCGTTCATCTGCCATCTCAAGGAATGATGATATCTTTTCGGAGAAATAGAAATCGCGATTGAGTTCATTACTGCGCCAGAATGGCGTATCCATTATCTGCGCGCCTGATGGGGTAACAAATACATCATTATGGGTGATCCTGTTTATCCTCCAGTTGCCTGTCCCAAAGGTTACAAGCTGCCCTACCCTTGCCTCCCACACATACTCCTCATCCAGCTCACCAATAAGCGCACCTGTTTCATGATGCCTGAGTTTATAGTAACCGCGGTCAGGTATGGTCCCCCCTGACATATATATGGCAAGGAGCGCCCCTTTTTTAGCGGTTACCGTGTTGTCTATCCTGTCTATGGATATACGCGGGTTCAGGTCTCGTAATCTCATATCACTGTACTTGCCTGCCAGCATCTCAAGCACAAGATCAAACTGTGTCCTTGATAAATGCCTGTAGGGGTAACTGCTCCTCACCCACATAAAAAGATCATCTATTGTCCATGTTTCAATACCGGTCATGGAGATGATCACCTGTGAAAGCACATCAAGGGGGCACTTAACCGGTTCAACAGCCTCAATATCATGTGAGATAACCGCTTTTGCAAGCACAGCCCCATCAAGAAAATCATGATCATGGGTAGGGAAGATAGTGCACCGGCTCGCATCACCTACCCTGTGACCAGCCCTGCCTATCCTCTGTATGGCGGATGAGATTGTGGGGGGAGACTGGATAAGTATCACCTCATCAAGGTCGCCTATATCTATCCCCATTTCAAGGGAGCTTGTCGCCACTATGGCGCTTAAATTCCCATCCTTGAGCTTCTGCTCCACCTCAGTCCGGATCTCACGGGAGAGGGAGCCGTGATGGGCATAGGCGATATTGGAGTCTGCCCCATCATTAATCATGTAGGTAAGCTTTTCTGCTATACGGCGGCTGTTTGTAAAAACAAGAGTGGACCTGTTTTTTGCGATAACCTCCCTGCATTTGTCAGCAAGAAATGACCAGACAGGCGCATCCTGACCCCTGTTTACAGCCTCCGCTGGAAAGGATATCCTTACCCTGTACTCCTTTTTATCATCAGACCTTATTATGGAAACCCTGCGGGGGGTATAGAGAGGTTCATGGGCATCACCCATTATTTCATAACCACCCACAAACTCAGTCACCTTTTCAAGCGGCCTCACAGTAGCTGATAAAGATATCCTCTGGAATTCACCGGCAAGCCTTACGATCCTCTCTATAGCGGTAATCAGGTGAACCCCTCGTTTATCGCCGACAACAGAGTGTATTTCATCAAGTATAACGCTCTTTATGCCTGAGAGCATCCTTATGCCGCTCTTTGAACTCAGGATAATATTCAGGCTTTCAGGTGTAGTAATCATGATCTCGGGCGGGTTCCGAACCATCTGCCTGCGGTCAGATTCGCTTGTGTCACCGCTCCTTGTCATGACAGAAATTGATGGAAACCTGCTATTTTCAGACAAAAACAGGGACTTTAGTCCTTCAAGGGGCCTTATCAGGTTTCTTCTTATATCATTATTGAGGGCCTTGAGGGGTGATACATAGAGCACACGTGTTGTGCCCCTCTCCCACTTGCCGGTCACAAGTTTGTTGATTGCCCATAAAAAGGAAGTCAAGGTCTTACCGCTTCCGGTAGGTGCAGTAATAAGTACATGCCGGCCCGATGCTATCTCAGGCCATGCCTTTTTCTGTATGTCGGTAGGCGTCCCGACAAATTCCCTGAACCATTTTACAATAAGTGGGTGGAACAGATTTTCCATTCATTATTATCCGAAATAAACTAAAATTAGCACATTACAATTAATAATTTCAGTCGATTATAAACCTATTTTTACAAATATGAAGTCCAGGTTTTGAAACAGGTTTTTTAGTATTGCTAAGTTAAATTCGTATAAAACTTATAACCTATTCGTAGGGGCAACCCTATGTGGTTGCCCGGCGGTGATTATCCTGCGCCAGCGTTCGCGGGCAGGCACATAGGCCTGCCCCTACAGTTATGTGCAACAATTATGCGACTCTTATTGCTCCCTTTGCTTTCATTCAACTATTTACATTGCGTTTAATATCCGTTTTTGGAAAGAAAGATCTCCCATTATTGCCACTGGTATAATTGGCTACTGTTTCAATGCCTTACTTACAAGCTCAACTATATCCAGCACATCAAGTTTTATCTTATTGAGTCTCACATAACTCTTCATGGTCCTCACACACTGCTGGCATGAGGTGACTACAGTATCTGCACCTGTCTCAAGCACCTCTTTTATCTTTGCCCCTGCTATCTCCTTAGAGAGGGCGGCATCTATCATCTCAAGGTTTCCGCCTCCGCCGCAGCAGGCGCAGTCTGCACGGTTCCTTTTCATCTCAATAAATTTGATACCCGGAATAGACTTTAATATCTCCCGAGGGGCATCATATTCCCTGCTTCCACGGCCAAGGTCACACGGATCATGGTATGTTACTGTCTTATTAAGTTCTTTGGACTTCAGTCTACCATCCATGAGAAATTTTTTGATATACTGGGTCACGTGGTAAAGCTCAAACTCTGGCGGATAATACTCCTTCCACATCCTGTAACAGGATGGGCAGGCAAAAACAACCCTGGTCGCATTCTTTTTCTTTACTGCCTCCATATTGTGGTGAATGACCTCATCAACCCTGTCACGAAGCCCTGCACCAAGAAATGGAAAACCGCAGCAGTATTCATCCTCACCTAAGAGCGTAAAATCAACACCCGCTGCATTAAATATAGATACGAGGCTCATGGGTATCTGCTGTGCCATTGGAAAATATGAAGAGACACAACCGGTAAAATAGACCACATCTGCCTTCTCTTTTATATGGCCATGTTCAGGCGGGTCATCAAGGTCACTCACCCATTCTGCCCTTTCGCTGTTATCCTCATTAAAGACATTATGGCTTTTAAGGACATTTTCTTTAATGGTGTTTACCTTGGCCGGGAATGCATCCGAATGTACCATGTCCTGCCTGAGGGATATCCATATATCCTTTAATGATATACCTGAAGGACATATCTCCTCACACCTGCCGCAGAGGGTACACCGGTATACTGTATCACTAAATGCCTTTAGAAACTCTTTATTCAGATCGCCTCTATAGAACCTTTTTAAAAACCCTGCCCTTGCGCGAAACAGCCTGTTAAGGGTATGAAGCCTGTATATCCCAGAAAGATTGCCATCACTGGTGGCAGATACAGCAGGGCAGACCTCAGCGCATAGCATGCAGTTTGTACATGCATCTGCCTGAACCACCTCTTTCAGAGAATAATCTGTTATCGCCATTACTGCTCTTCTTTATATTTTGCTATATCTTCCAGCACCCACGCCTCAATATCCTTTGGGTCATGGATAAGGTTATTTATATCATCCATATTGTTCGGCCTGATCTTAAACATCCACCCCTTGCCGTAACAGTCCTCATTGATGATGGTGGCATTCTCTTCAAGCGCCTCATTTGATTCCACTAACTCACCATCAACAGGGGCATAGACCTTGCCAAGCCATTTACCTGATTCTATCTTGGTAAACTTTTTTCCGGCAGATAGCTCCTTACCCTCTTCAGGGAGCTGGACATAAACGATTTCTCCTGCCATCTTTATTGCAAAATCATCCATACCCATCACCAGTAGATCACCTTCAACCTTCACCCAGAAATGATTTTTTTCGTAGTAAAGATCATCTGGAAAATTATAACCCTCTATTTCCATATCCTATTCCTCCATCAATATTTTTTTAAATCTGTTGTATCCTTTGATACTGCCTTTATACCAAGACTCACAGGAACCATAAAAATATGCCTCATAGAGCTGAATGGGAATGTGGCAATAAAGGCACAGGTTATGACAGCATGCAGATACCACAGATATGCATATATGCCGTTCAGGTGAAAACCAATCATAAGCCTGCTTACCATATAACCGATAAAGCTGTATTGTGAATAGAGAGGGGCGCCTGTCATGGCTATCCTTGCCCCTTCAAGCACAAATCCTGTGATTATCATCCCAGATATAAGGAGACTTGCAAAACTGATATTTTCAGGTAAACCCTTTATACTGTTTTTCTTTCTCCTTATCCTCTTTTCTATGAACATCAAACACCCGCCTGCAATGATCATAAGCCCGGTAATATCGAAAAAAAACCCGGTAACCGGATGGTTTTTGTCCAGTAGAATCCATATATTATCTGATGCCTTTAACAAAATCGACGCGCATGTGGCTATTATCCCCCACAGAAACCGCGCCATGAATGAGAAAAAGATCATGGCATGGATGACCCATCGGCTCTTTGATACCTTGAAAAGTCTCCTCTGTAAAAGAGCGTCAATAATCAACGCTGAGAACAGGTTGATAAGAGAGAATGCCCTGCCTTTTACCGCACCTTTATACCCCTTCCCTGCTGAAAACCAAATGATGACAATAGTTGTTATACCAATAATGAATATGATGATTGAGACTGCTGACGGTATATCACCAATTGAGAAGGTCGATGCATGACAGGGTAAACAGATAATACCCTTTGCAGGCAATGCATGGTCTGACGCGCCCAGTGTATTACCCTTAACATGACATCTT
This sequence comes from Desulfatiglans sp., assembly GCA_012513605.1. Taxonomy (NCBI): domain Bacteria; kingdom Pseudomonadati; phylum Thermodesulfobacteriota; class Desulfobacteria; order Desulfatiglandales; family Desulfatiglandaceae; genus Desulfatiglans; species Desulfatiglans sp. Next base: position 10,063 of record JAAZBV010000071.1, read on the forward strand.
GAGCAGCTATTTTTGTCTCCGGCTGTTATCCGGTGAGGGTCATATTCTGCCAATTTCAGGGGCACATAACTCCACACAGGTACCCCATCTTTTATTTCCCTCACAGGTTTAATCTCTTCCATATGGCATGACCGGCATGGGACGCCTATATGTGCATCATGAGCGGTTTTTTCATTATGGAGATAATGGCACTTGAGGCAATCTACCTTGAAACCCTTATCAGGGGAAAAGGCGGAAAAATCCTCATGGCATTCAAGGCACGTGCTGCTTCTGCCTTCTGGTACAGGGTGATCAGGGTTCTCTTTGATATATGAGTGGCAGGCCATGCATTCGAGTGTGCTGTGGGCCTTATCGGAAAGCACATCTTCATAATCCGGCGAAGATGCCCATGATAATTCATACCCAAAAACAAGAACAGCAATAAGGATAATCTGTGCAATACCTTTTCTCATAAACCCTGTTTCCCCTAAAATGAAGGGGGAAGTATTGCACAAAAAATTCCTTTTGTAAATTACAGGCAAGCCAGAGTAAAATAAAAACGCCCTGCCAGAGAAGGGAGGGCGTTAAATAAAAAATGATACAGTAAGGTTATATCTTGAATTTACCAACCAGCGTCTTGAGCTGTTCAGCCAGTTTTGAAAGCTGCTGCGCACTCAAATCCACCTGTGAACTGCTGTTCGATATATCGTTTGATGACTGATTCACATCAGCTATATCCCTTGCAATCTCAGTTGAAACAGATGAACTCTGGGCAATATTCTCAGATACCTCCTGAATACCGCTTGATGCCTGGGCAACATTTCCGGCAATCTCCCTGGTAGTAACGGACTGCTCTTCCACTGCTGTTGCAATGGTGGAAACAATCTCATTAACATCATTAATAACCTTGGATATTCCCTCAACCTGTTTGACTGCAATTGAGGTAGACTTCTGGATGCCTTCGATCCTGTCCTTGATATCCTGGGTGGCCTCGGCTGTCTGCCTTGCAAGCTCCTTGATTTCGTTTGCAACAACAGCAAAACCCTTACCTGCCTCACCCGCCCTGGCTGCCTCGATGGTGGCATTAAGAGCAAGAAGGTTTGTCTGTTCTGAGATCTCGGTAATTGTCTCAGTTACCTTGCTTATCTCCTGGGCTGCCCTGCCAAGTTCATCAATCTTTGTTGATGCATCATCCGCCTGTTTTACAGCATCCTGGGTGATTGTGCGTGCCTGTTCAGAATTCTGTGCAATTTCATTAATGGTGGAGGTCATCTCCTCAGCGGCAGTAGCAACCAGATTCATATTTGTTGAGGCCTGTTCGCTGGCTGCTGCAACTGAATTAATGTTTGAACTCATCTCTTCAGCGGCTGATGCAACTGTATTTGATTTGGCAGAGGTCAGATCAGCCCCCTCTGAAAGGTTGCCTGAAAGCTTTGAAAGCTCAACAGATGAGCTGGTCATAGAATCCGCATTGCTGCCCAGATCTGCTATTATAGCCCTTAATTTTGACATAAATGTATTGAACCATTTTGCCAGTTCACCTACCTCATCTTCGCTGGTAATTGCGAGGGTCTTGGTAAGGTCTCCTTCTCCCTCTGCAATATCCTTGAGGCCGTCAACAACTGCTGATATCGGTTTTACGACAGTCAAACCTATTAATATCCACATACAGATGGCTATAAAAATAACCACACAAAAGAGCAGAAGTATACTGATGTTACGTATTTTTGTTATTGGTTCAAATACCTGTTTTGTATTCACGCCTGTATTTACTGCCCACCCTGAAACTGGGTCAGTCTTGAAGGAGACAATCTTCTCCATATTATTGTAGGTATAAATGATAATGCCATTTTTCTTTTCAATCATCGTCCTGCCAAAATCATATTTTTTCATATCAAGGGTGAGGATATTCTCGTGCTCTGGGTGTCCGATCACTACTCCGGTCTGATCAAAGAGAAATGTATAACCACTTTCACCAATTTTTACCTGGTCTATGCTCTTGGCAGTAAAATATTCAATTTCGACCATAGCAAAAAGCACACCCACAATCTGCTCGGTCATGGAAAGAGTTACCGTATCCATCCTGTAGGCAGGCACCGCATAAATAAATACCACCTTTGAGGACAACTCGCTTTTATAACCTCCTGATATCTGAGGTGTGCCCTTTACTGTCTTCTGGAACCAATCTTCGCTGCTGTAATCAAGCCTTTCATTTCTTACAGGGGCCGAAGGGTCTATGGGCTCTGATATTGACCTTGTTACAACCTTCCCCTTAAGGTCGGCAACACCGATATAGTCAAAATATTTTGATTTCCTTTTTTCATTGGAGAGCATTTCACCGGAATAGACCCTTGATTGAACCGCCATAGCCTCATCAGGATCAAGCGCTCCGTTTACCTCAGGTATCTGGACTATCTTTTCGAGATCAAACCTCACCACATCGAGCCATGATGTGAGCTGGTTGATGGCCCCATTTGAGACCTCGCTTACCTGAGCCTCAATTGAATCCTTGAGCGCTGCCTCCGATTTATTGTATGAGACCCACGTTGATACCGTCATACCGATAATTACAATCAAAAGGGTTGGCAGCAATAATTTGTTCCGTAACGACTTAAGCTTCATTTTGACCTCCCGAAATAATAATATGATCCTTTATCTTTACCCATAAGGATTGTTTTAAAATGGTAGCAAATCAAAAAACACCACTGATCACCCTATGTTTTGCAAAGAATATGCCATTTCTAAAATAGGTGAAGAAAATGAATTAGAGCATGAACAGCGTGAGAGGGATAGCCCGCTGGATCAGGATATTATCATAAGAAGAGATAAAAGGTTAGAAAAAATAATACCTTTTCTATAAAGAAATTGAGTTAATACTGTCAAAGTTATGACAAATTATGGCGAATAATTGTCTATATTAAGTCTTATCAGGGGTTAAATACCATAATGGATATCCCAGTCCTTCCAGACAGGTTCATACCCCTTGCCGCTGATCATTGAGGCTATCTCATCAGGAGAACGGCTGTCATTGATCTCAAACTGCTCAAGTTCCCCGGTATCAGCAGTATATCCGCCCGGTTCAGTCCTGGAGCCGGCGCTTATGGAGGTAATTCCTATCTTAATGGCATTATCCCTGAACCTTACAGACTCCCTGGTTGATATGGAGAGTTCAAGGTTTTCATCAAAGATCCTGTACGCACATATCAACTGGACAAGATCCCTGTCGGTTACAATAACCCGTGGCTCTATTATCCCTGTAGCAGGCCTCAGCCTTGGAAAGGAGACAGAGAACCTGGTCCGCCAGTATCTCTTTTTAAGGTAATTCAGATGAAACCCTGTAAACCATGAGTCTGTCCTCCAGTCATCAAGCCCTAAAAGGGCCCCAAGCCCTATCTTGTGTATACCGGCGCTGCATATTCTGTCAGGGGTATCAAGCCGGTAGAAAAAGTCAGATTTCATACCTCCCGGATGAAATTCATGATACTTTTTACCATAGGTCTCCTGGTATACAAGCACAGTATTTAGCCCCAGCCTGATGAGTCGCTCATAATCAGTCTGTTCCATTGGCTGAACTTCCATAGAGATATGCGAGAAATATGGCCTGATAAGCCTGAGAACCTCCTCAAAATATTCAATGCCCGCGCTCTTTTTAGATTCACCGGTGACCAGGAGCACATGGTCAAAACCATATGATTTTATAACCTTTACCTCATCCATTATCTGATCCATGGTAAGGGTGATTCTTTTTATCCTGTTATTATTCCTGAATCCGCAATAGAGGCAGTTGTTGCTGCATTTATTGGATAGATAAAGTGGGATATACATCTGAAGGGTCTTTCCAAACCTCTTTTGAGTAAGTTCATGGCTCAACCCTGCCATCTGTTCAAGAAAGGGGGCAGCAGCAGGTGAAAGAAGGGCCATAAGGTCTTCCACGCTGCGGGCCCCGGTTTTTGCCAGGGCTGCTTCAACATGAGAGGCATCCTTCATATAGATCTGTTTTTGTATCTCATCCCAGTCATACTGGGTATATATCTCTTTAAAACTCATCTTAATCCTTAAAAATAAAGGCCATATTTACTGTTTACCTAATCATCAAGAAATGAGGTCAAAGGGCTGCTGGCAACTGCATTCGCTGACTTTTTTCCAAGCTTTGCCATGAAGGCCATTCTACCCGCCTCCACAGCGAGCCTGAATGCTTCTGCCATCCGGACAGGGTCATTGGCTACTGCAATAGCGGTATTGACAAGCACTGCATCAGCCCCCATCTCCATTGCCTCGGCTGCATGTGATGGCGCACCTATCCCCGCATCAACCACAACCGGGATATTGCTCTCCTCTATAATTATCTCAAGCATTGCCCTTGTCTTTAACCCGGAATTACTCCCAATGGGTGAACCAAGAGGCATTACTGCAGCAACACCAGCTTCTTCCAGCTGCTTGCAGAATACAGGGTCTGCATTGATATAGGGGAGCACAATAAATCCCTTTTTTACCAACTCTTCTGCAGCCTTTAAGGTTTCCCTGTGATCAGGCAAGAGGTATCTTGGATCAGGGTGTATCTCCAGTTTTAACCAGTTTGTCTCAAGGGACTCCCTTGCAAGCTCTGCCGCAAACAGGGCCTCCTTTGCCGTCCTTACACCTGAAGTGTTTGGCAGTAGATTGACACCCGGAAGTTTCAGGTGGTTGATCATGTCATCTTCTTTGTCACTAATATCCACCCTTTTAAGGGCAACAGTCACCAGTTCCGAACCTGATGCAGAAACGGCCCTGCCCATCATATCATTTGAGCTGAACTTTCCAGTACCCACAAAAAGCCTGGAGCGGAACCTTTTTTCAGCAAGTATCAATTCATCCATATCTTTATTTCCATTTCCTTTTATGATTTTCATTACAGGTATATAAATAGCTCAATAAAAAAGTTTTATATCATATTTAATAACTTTTCCTGTATGGCCAGGTAACTTTTTAAAGGATCATCCGCCTCCCATACAGCCCCCAGAAACGCCATCCCTTTGAAACCCTGCCCTTTTACCTCATACATGTTTGTAAGCCTCAGACCCCCGAGGGCTACCACATCAATTCTTGACCTTTTCAATGCCCCTGTCAATTCAATGGAGTTAAACCGGGCCTTATAATTCTTTTTTGAGATGCTGTCAAAGAGGGGGCTCAAAAAAATATAATCAATGCCTGGGTCATTATTATCAAGCTCTTCAAGGGTATGGTAAGAGATGCTTACTGTGAAGCCCTCTTTGTTTTTATACCTGCATATTATACCATTTTTATTTAGTATATTTGAGCCTGTAATGTGGAGCCCCCTGAGATTGAAATCCTGAGTCAGTTCATAACAGGAGTGTATGACAATGCGCTTATGGAATTCCAGAGGTATTCTTGAAAGATACGCTGACATAAAGTCATCATCACAACCCGGTTTACGAAGATGCAGCAGGGGTAACCCATTTTCAAACATCCTGGTTATGAGAACATGTTCACCCTCTACTGAACCAGGGGGTGTAATCAGGATAAACCTCATTGTATTTTAACCGCCCTGGGCAGGGATAATGATCAGTATCTCATCCCCCTCCTCAAGTACATGAAACTGCCACTCCGGCCTTGGTATAACAATCTCATTTACAGCAACGGCCACACCTGTTTTATCACCGAAACCATGCATATTTAACAATTCAGCAAGGGTATTCCCTGTAAATTGTGCTTCTTTATCATTTATCGTAAGTCTCATAGGCTATTTCCTGTCTTCCCTTATTAAATATGACACATGTGAACTATATTAAAGGATGCCGAATATGGCAATCCTTTAATCACGAATATCAAAAGCCAGGTAAAGCCATTCCTTTGACAAGGATGTCATTATAATGACTCTTAAGCCCTTGCTTTTATGTGGGCCAAAATATCAGCTATAAATAATTTTCTATAATTTTATCAAACCATTGCCGGTTTTTAAAAGAATACAGGGAGATTATTCTTCAGAAATAAGCACAGGTACCGATAAGATATATTAGTGGCATGCGCTTTGCGTAAGTATATTTCTTTAAGATCCGGGAAAAAGCATTATTACTGATAACAAGACTGATCATACCTAAAACGGATGTAAAATAATGGCAGACCTTACACTTAATGAATATAAAAAGCTGAATGAGGATGAGATAATGATCAGGCTTCTTGAGGAGTATGACAATATCAATCACGGAAAGATAAGTATTAAACCGGTTATTCCAGTAAAGACTGCAAGAGATAAAGGTAAAAGATTCAGGCAATTTTTTATAAGGTACCTTAATATAAAAATACCTAAAAAAGGCATCCAGCTGCAAGGGAATCAGCCTTTTTGAAACAAGGGTTCAGGGAGTCAAGCGTCTGAGGGATTGATCTTTCTCTCCGTGGCAGGATAAATACCTTTATCCCGGGCAATATGCATTTATGGACCCGGGACAAATTGATTGACATCAGCCCATGAATAGGTTAGATTTCTCGCCTGACTCATAACATATTAATATCATTGAGATTGTTTTTTTAAAGGAGGTTTAAGAAGTATGCCAACTGTAGAATTTGAAGGCCACACCTTTAATGTTGATGAAGATGGCTTTATTGATGATTTCAATAACTGGAATGAAACCTGGGTAAGATACATCAAGGATGAAGAGGGCATCAATGAACTCACAGAAGAGCACTGGAAGGTAATCGATGTGCTTCAGGACTATTATAAAAAGAATGGCATTGCGCCAATGGTCAGGATACTAAGCAAGGTAACCGGCTTTAAGCTGAAATATATCTATGACCTGTTCCCCTCAGGGCCTGGCAAAGGCGCATGTAAAATGGCAGGGCTTCCCAAACCTACAGGCTGTGTATAAGAATCAGTGGTTGCAGAAATACCAGGGCATAAAAAGATCATCCCCTCTTTTATGCCCTGTTTTTTTCTTCCTTTAAAAGCTTATACTGAACGCTGTCAACCAGCGCCTGCCATGATGCCTCTATAATATTTTCAGATACCCCGACTGTTGACCATATCTCATTACTGTCCCTTGATTCTATCCTTACCCTTACATTTGCCCCTGTTCCATCTGCCCCCTCTATTACCCTTACCTGAAAGTCTACAAGTTTCATCTCTTTTATCACCGGGAAAAAGCCATTCAGGGCCTTTCTTAAGGCATTATCAATAGCATTAACAGGGCCGTCTCCCTCTGCAGCGGTTATCTCCTTTTCATCTCCTACCGATATCTTGATTGTGGCCTGGGAGGTACTGTCATTATCCCCATCCTTTTCCATGGTCACACGCAGAGATTCAAGTGTAAATGGCTCCCTGAACTGCCCTGTTATCTTTTTAATAAGCAGCTCCAGAGAACCCTCTGCCGCCTCAAACTGATACCCCTTATCCTCAAGGGATTTAACTACACTAACAATCTTTGCACTGTCCGCGGCCCTCTCCTCGAGTTTAATATCCATCTCCCTTGTTTTGTACTCTATATTACTTTTTCCTGACAGGTCAGAAACAAGAACACGCCTTCGGTTTCCGACTGTTTCAGGGTCAATATGTTCATAGGCCCTGCTGTTTTTAAGTATTGCGCTCACATGCACACCTCCCTTGTGTGCAAAGGCGCTTTTTCCAACAAAGGGGCGTTGATTAACAGGCGGAACATTCGCTATCTCACTTATAAACCTTGAAATATCTGTCAAGTTCTTCATGTTCTCGCGAGGTATACATTGATAGCCCATTTTCAGTTGCAGATTACCAATAACAGCCAGCAGGTCCACATTGCCGCATCTTTCACCATAACCGTTTATTGTCCCCTGAACCATCCTTGCCCCGCACAACACTGCCATTATGGAGTTTGCCACTGAAAGGCCGCAGTCATCATGCACATGAATACCTGCAGGGAGGGATATTTGAGGGATGGCAGCATCCATTATCACCTTTAGTTCATGGGTGAGTGTTCCCCCGTTTGTGTCACACAGGACTATTATATCTGCTCCCCCGGCCTGTGCGGCAGCTATTGTCTTCATGGTGTATTCAGGATTATTTTTATACCCGTCAAAAAAATGCTCCGCATCATAAATAACCTCACGCCCCTCCTTTTTGAGATACCTTACTGTATCCTCTATCATCTCCAGGTTCTGCTCAAGGGTAACACCAAGTATCTCTGTAGCATGAAGGTCCCATGTCTTGCCAAAGACAGTAACAGCCGGAGTTTCAGCCTCAAGTATCGCCTTGATGCTGGGGTCATTTCCCGGTGTGACCCCAAATCGCCTTGTGCTGCCAAAGGCAGTTAGCTTTGCATTTTTAAACGAAACAGATCTCGCCATACTAAAGAACCTTGCATCCTTCGGGTTTGATCCCGGCCACCCGCCCTCTATATAGGCAATGCCCATCTCATCAAGCCTGTGTGCGACCTTAAGCTTATCTTCGGCTGAGAGGTTTACCTGTTCACCCTGTGTCCCGTCCCGCAGGGTAGTATCATACAGCATTATTTTTTCTTTCATTTTGTTATATCCTTAAAAAAAAATCCGTTACCAGCATTACCTGATAACGGATTAAAAATTAAAAAGTGTCAGGCCCTTACCGGAACCGGTCTATACGTTTCTCTCCTGTAGATATTAGCAGCAGGGTAGAGATATATATCCCTGCTGCCCTGATAATTATTATGCCTATTATTGGATTTAAAATAAAAAGGTTCATAACCTGTTCCTTATTTACAAATAAAAAAAATCTTACAATTGAACCTGATTTTTGTCAAATGGAAAAATTTAATAAAACTCTCTATAGATAACTGATTGAACCTGATTCACACACAGGAGCATAAATACAATATTTGACATTAAATACCCATCATCTGCCAGTATAGTCTCTCTTTAAAAGTCTTTCTTTTTTATCCCTATCGAGCGCAAGGTTAATCAATCGATCAATAAGTGCAGAATATCCGATGCCGCTTTCCTTGAAAAGCATTGGATACATACTGATGGATGTGAAACCTGGAATAGTATTAACCTCATTTACTATTACTGTGCCATCATCCTTTAGAAAAAAATCCACCCTGGAAAGCCCCTCACAACAAAGAGATTGAAATGATCTTATTGCCAGTTCCCTTATCTCTTCTTTTTTTGCTTCGGGCAATATGGCAGGGATGCTCAACTTCGCACCCTGTTCATCAATATATTTTGCATTATATGAATAAAAGTCATGGGAGGTGCATATTTCACCCGGGGCAGAGGTTATCGGGTTCTCATTTCCAAGGACAGCGCACTCTATCTCCCTTCCTTTGATAAATTCTTCTATGATAATCTTTCTGTCAAAATTAAATGCATCATCAAGGGCAGCATAAAATTCAACCCTGTTATTTACCTTGTGCACTCCTACAGATGACCCCATATTGGCTGGCTTTATAAAAAGCGGCAGCCCGAGCTCATCTGCTAAAGTGTCAAAGGAGAGTTTTTCTTTTTCATGTGAAAGTAATACCCTGTATCTCCCTATTGGTATACCGCTCTCTCTGAAAAGCCTCTTCATAACATCCTTATCCATACCGACCGAAGAACCCAGCACATCGGATCCAATAAAAGGAATACAGGCAAGCTTCAGCATACCCTGAACAGTGCCATCCTCACCCATTGGCCCGTGGAGAATCGGAAATATCACATCCGGCCCTATCCTTTTTTTTGTATCAGAAACATAGACTATGTTTTCTCCGGCCTTACCTGGCATAAACGCAAGCAGATCATTTTCTGAAATAACATGCCTTTTCTTTCCGCTATCCAGTATCTCTTTTGCGGACTCACCACCGTACCATTTTCCATCCTTGGTAATTCCGACCAGATATATCTCATATTTCCCCTTATCCATTGCATCAATAATATTATTTGCAGACAATATGGATATCTCATGCTCGGCAGACTCACCACCAAAGAGTACTGCAACCTTTATCTTCTTATCCATGTTCAACCCTCGTTTCCTTTATATTTGGTATTCATCAGTCTGATGGCATTTGCAGGGCACACCTCCTGACAGCAATAACACCTTATACATTTTGAATAATCTATGTTTGCGATTTCATCAACAATAATTACTGCTTTTTTAGGACAAATTTTTCTGCACTCACCGCACCCGATACATTTTTCAGTTATTACAGGGCTCTTTGACTGGCGCCTTCCGCCTGTCACAAGATGTGAAGCTGTACCAGGCATCCTGAATCCGTGTACCCTGTTTTCATGTGGCGAAAGTATCGGGTATTCTATGCTGTGAGGCCACATACCCCTGATCTTTGCCCTCTTTAATAGAGGGATGGTAGCAGGTTCTATGCCAATCAGATTGCAGACAGCAATATCCATGGCTATTCCATCTTCAGATGCAAGGGCAAGCCCTATTTCTATCGGGTCACCATTACCGGCAGGCCCTTCACCGTGCAACCCGAGCACTGCATCCATAATAAATAGATCAGGTTTTATAAATGCATAAACATCAAGGAGCATCTCTGCAAATGCCATTTTACCCGGGTATAGAGCATGATATTTTGCCTTGATAAGCCCTGGCACAGCCCCGTACATATTCTTGCATGCAAGTGTAAGGTATTGAAGTGAATGGGTCTTGAGTTTTGGTACCCCGATTATTTTATCTGCCCTTAAAATGTAATTGCATACAGGTATTTTTTTTAACCTGATGCCCTCCGGGAAAATAACCTTTTCTGATCCTGTATCAAAATTAAGCGGGATGCCCTCCTCTTTTGCCATAGCCATGATGCCACTCTTTTCATATGCTTTAATTAATATCTTTTCTGAAAATGTCCCTGCAAGGGAGTCTCCTATATAAGGCAGCCCGCCCGCCTTTTTTACCTCCCTTACGATTGCCCTTACAAATTCAGGGTGGGTGTTTACAGCCTCTTCAGGGGCCCTTGCTGACAGGAGGTTCATCTTCAACAGCACTTTATCACCCGTTCGGATATATTTGCTCATACCGCAAAGAGGCATAAGCAATGCATCGATCTGAGGATTGTGATAATCGGTTTTTTTAATTACTACCTGTACTGCTTCTGTATTGAACATGATAGACTCATCTGGTCATTACTGATTTTTCAAATGAAAAATAAAAATCGCATTATTTATGAACTACTATTTTTTTTAATTAATAACTTGCATTTTTTATTTCAAGCTATAAAATAGAAAGCATACATTTCGTTTTTTTACATTGCTAACATTTTTTAATTAAGAAGAGAAATATTTACATTAAATTATTTTGCTGTTGTTTGTCGTAACAGGGTTTTTTACATCTGTTCATTCATTTAACTAAAAGGAGGAACATCATATGGGAAAAGTATTTAGAAGCAGTGCATTAGTTTTATTAATAGCATCCATCTTTATTATCTCAGGTTGTACATGTAAAAATTCATGGATGAAGGGGGCGCTTATTGGCACATATGCATTGGGGGCAGCAGGGGCTATTTCGGATCATGGTGAAAGAGGTGATGATGACCATAAGGGGCTGCTTACAGGTATGGCAGCAGGAGCAGTTATAGGCGGTTTAATTGGTGCACTGACTGAAAACTGCGATGAGGCGCCTGTAAAGGTAGCAGAGGTGGTTGATGTTGACAGTGACGGAGATGGTGTTGTTGACAGGCTTGATCAGTGCCCTGACACACCAAAAGGGGTACCTGTCGATTACAAGGGTTGCCCGAAAGATTCTGATGGCGATGGCGTAACCGATGACAAGGATAAATGCCCTGGAACACCGGCAGGAGTAAAGGTCGATGCGAGCGGATGCCCGGTTGACTCTGACGGAGATGGTGTAACAGATGATAAGGATAAATGCCCAGGAACACCGGCGGGTGTAAAGGTTGATGCAGACGGCTGCCCAATAGTTTTAGATGATGACAAGGATGGTGTGCCTGATGACAAGGATGAATGCCCGAAGACACCCGAGGGCGCAACAGTTAATAAGGCAGGATGCTGGGTATTGAACAGTGTTCTTTTTGAAATTAACCAGGCGACTATAAAGCCGGCGTTTCATTATGAACTGGACAAGATTGTTACTATACTCAATAAAAATCCAGCCCTTGGTATTGAAATTGAAGGGCACACATGCAGCCTTGGATCAGATGCGCACAACATGAAGCTCTCTGAAAGAAGGGCAAAGGCAGTTATGGATTATCTTAGTAACAAAGGCATAGATAAATCCAGACTCTCTTCAAAGGGATATGGCGAAACAAAGCCTACTGAATCAAATGACACGGACGAAGGCAGACAGGCCAACAGAAGGGTACAGCTATCACCTGTCTGGTAATAAGCTGTAACTACTGCTAATCGTAAAAAACAGCGGGGTTGGACATAAATTGTTCAACCCCCTTTTTGTGATGCACTCTATAATTGATGATCTTTCTCAACAGTCCTGATTGCTGAATTCAGACGCTCATTTTCAAGCTTTAATTCACTCACCAGTTCACATATCTTTGTAATCATTTCATTGAAACTCTCTGCCTCTTTCCTGAGCAGATCACCCTTTCGCAGATGAATCCCGCTTAAAAAGTCACCATCTGAAATACGTTTAAAGGTGTTGCAGAAATTCACAAGCGGCCCGCACACCCTGTGAGTCATCCTTAGCTGGGCTATAATGGAGAAAAAAAAGGTCAATACAAGCAGTAAATAAAGAAATATAAGTTTGAGCGAAAGGGTTATTGTAAACTCCCCAAAGACAAAATTCCATATACCCTCAGAGCCATATTCTCTTTCCAGAAGGTGGGAGTAGATGATTGACATGGTAATAAATATAACAAGAATCATAAACAGGAGATTAACTGCTATTACCCTGTGCTGGACACCTTGATTTACAAGCAGGTTTTTTATCCTGCGTTTGTTCTGCTCTCTGGACATGGGATCACCTCGCATATAATTATTATATACCTTTAACAGCATGGGGTTGGTTCTGCTTTTTATCCCTGCTGTGGGTAAACCATCTCACCAGTAATACTAAGGTCATACCCGTCAAGTTCTTCAGCCATACCTTTAAACGCGTCACATCTTAACAGTCCAAGAAACATCTGTATACCCTTGTCAAAAAACCTCTCTTTGTGCATTATAAGGTCAAATCTTTCCATGCGCAGGGGGATAAAGTCAAGATCAAGCAGCGATGCAGCGGCCTTAATAGCCAGTCCGGCATCTGCCCGGCCTGATAATATCTCGATGCTCACATCAATATGCCGTTCAACCTCCAGGTCATATCCGGGTATGCTAGCAGTATCAATATCCGCCTTTTTCAATTCTCCTTCCAGCAGCAGGCGGGTTCCTGTACCCTTTGGCCTGTTGACAATCCTGAGCCCCTTTTCCTTTATATCCATGATCCCGGTTATACCCTTCGGATTTCCCTTCTTTACAATAATGCCCTGTTCCCTCCTGCAGAAATTTACAATGGCAGGGAGCTGCCCCAGTTCATTATGTGCAAAATCAAAATTGTACTCCTTTTCATTTTCCTCAAGCAGATGACTTGATGCAATATGGCAGAGGCTGCCTTTTAATGACCTTAAACCTCCCAGACTGCCCATGTTCCCGAATACAGCCGCATGTCCGGGAAACTGCCTGTTATATAGAGAAATGGTCTTTTCGAGTAAAAGATCATTGCTTCCGCAGATAATAAGTATACCATCATACGGCGGCAGAGGATTAATTGCCTTTGGATAATTGATCGTGCTGGCCTCAAGCCACTGTTCAACAAGGTGCTTAGGAAATAACCACTTGCCGGTTACCTTGGTGGCAGGAAGCCCCTTCTCTGTAATAAGAGAATAGACCATCTTCTCATTTATATCCAGAAATTCGGCCACCTGCCTTGTATTAAGCATGATTTTACTTACCATTAGGCTGCCTCCTTAAATAAATTCTATACTCTCTTTAGGGCATTCAAGAAAAACAGTCTCCCCGACCATGAGCCCTGACATGGATTCGTTATTTTTATCTATTATAAGGCTCAGGGGAACACCGGTATCAACAAGCACCCTGACCATCTCCCCTTCGCTGGTCAACTGCATGAGCCTCCCCTTGATAATCTGCCCGTCAGCACTATTGACCCTCATCTGTCTAATAATTTTGATCTTAAGGGGGTTAATGGATACCCTGCAATGCCCCTCCTCCCTGGCAAAATCTATCGGGATATTGAGACTGTCATGGATAATAACATATTTGCCCTTTTCATTGCTTTTAATTATTCCGCTGTATATATTCTCATGGATTGAGTCAGAAACCCGCCCGTTATTTATATATATGATCTCATCCGCAAGCCTTGCTACCTGAAGCATGTCATGTGATGTGAATATGATCGATATACCCTTTTCCCTGTTAATCCTTCTTATAATGGTTTCTATACCAACACGATTTTCTATATCAACACCTGCTGTAGGTTCATCAAGCAGTATTACAGAAGGCGAACAGGCTAGTGCCCTTGCTATTGCAACCCTCTGGGTTTCACCGCCGGAGAGTTTATGTGCAGGAGCTTCTGCAAACCCGCTCATGCCTACCATTGCAAGCAACTCATCAGCCACCGCTTTTCTTCTGTCTCTTGCAACACCCCTTATCTTGAGGGGGAACTCCACGTTTCTTTTAACAGAAATGGAAAGCATTACTGGTTGCTGCTGTAAGAGGACTACCTCCCTGCGAAGAGGATGCAGTGACTTTTTATTATTCACCTTTATATCATTATAAAATAGTTCCCCTTTATCAGGCATTAACAGAAATGCCAGCGCCTCAAGCAGTGTAGTTTTACCAGCGCCATTAGGGCCTATAAGCCCGTATATCAGCCCCTTTTCAATCGAAAGCCTGTCAATGTCAAGCACCTTTCTCCCATCATAACTCTTAACAAGGTTTCCGAGCCTGTAAAGCATATTCTATCCCCTTCCCTTCCCCTGGAAATAATTCAGGATAACATTTACAGAAAAGCTTATTAAGAGAAGCACCATCCCTAGTGCGACACTCAGCACAAATTCCCCCTTGTCATACTCGAGTGCCATTGCTGTTGTCATGGTGCGGGTAAAGCCCTTTGCATTGCCACCTAACATCATGCTTATGCCCACCTCGGCAATCACCCTGCCAAAGGCAATAATAACAGCGGCCAGAAGGGCAAATCTGGCCTCACGCATAACAACTAGAGCGGTCTGGAACATATTCGCCCCAAGGGTAAATGCTGTTTTCCTGTAGCGCTCCTCAATCCTGCTTACAGCAGAGATCGTGTAGGTTGTAAGGATAGGAAATATAAGAATCACCTGACCTATTATTATGGCCTTCTGGGAGTAGAGCAGATCAAGGGAACCAAGAAGCCCCTTTCTTGAGATGAATGTATATACCAGAAGGGCTATCACCACAGTAGGAAGCGCAAGCAGGGTGTTAAGGCATGTGATTACGAACCGTTTAAGATAAAAATCCCTCATGGCAATGTGCAACCCCACAGGGATCCCTATTAGACCTGCTATAATAGTGGAAAAAAAACTGACGTTCAACGATACAGCAATAATCTCCAGCAGTTCCCTGTCCAGAGAAACTATGAGCAGAATGGCTGATTTGAAACTGTCTGTAAAAAAAGTCATAGGCCCATATCAGAACTGCACGGTCATAGATGTCCTTACAACCCGCCTCTCTTCATCTCCTTCCTCTTTATCTGTGGTAAAATATGAATATATTTTTCATCTATCTTGCATCCGGGAAAAATGCCTGCTTCCCCTCTATTTTGTATTCTGCAATAATCTTCTGTCCCTTTTCAGATACAAGCCACTTTGCAAATTTTTCTGCCAGTTCAAATTTTACATGTGAATATTTTTCAGGGCTTACAGGTATTATGCCGTATGGATTAAAAAGAGCAGGATCACCCTCAACCATGATCTCAAGATCAAACCCCTCTGCCCTCCCATACTTGTATTTCAGATAGGTGCCCCTGTCTGTTATAGAGTATGCCTGTTTTTCTTCTGCATATGTGAGTGTCTTTCCCATGCCCTGGCCAATGGAATAGTACCATTCACCAATGCCATCAGGATATTGAAAGGTGATGGTCTTCCTGTTTCCCTCTGATATGACATCCCTTGTTTCATTCTTCAAGGTTACCCCTGATATTTTCCAGATCTCCTGTTCCTTTACATGAGTACCGCTATCATCGCCCCTTGAAATAAAAGGGGCCTTTTTGTCTGCAATTTTTTTTAGGGCAATAGATGCCTCTTTTACTCCTTTTATTCCTGCCGGATCACTTGCAGGGCCTATAATGACAAAATCATTGTGCATTACTGGAAGACGGTATGCCCCATAACCCTCAGCAACAAACCTCTCTTCACGATCCTTTGCATGAACAAAAATGATATCTACATTTCCGTCCATCCCATCCTTTATTGCAGCCCCTGTCCCCTTGGCAATTACCTTGACCTCTATCCCTGTGTCAGCAGTAAACGCCGGTAGCAGCACATCAAGGAGCCCTGAATTTTCAGTGCTTGTTGTTGTGGACATGGTAATCATCTTGTCTGCGCCTGATGTAAGGGTCGACAGGGCAAAAACAGATATAAAGATCAACAGATTTATAAAATATCTCTTCATCTTATTTTTCCTTTCATAATAAAAATATTACTTCGCAGCAGAGCCAGCCTGCTTTGCATCCATATACAAAGGGACACCATACTCAGGTATACCGAACTCACGAATGATCCTCTGACCTTCATCAGATATTACAAACCCGATAAAACCTGTTAGCAGCCTGGATATATCTCCTTTTCTCTTCTCTTCAGGCACACTCATTATGTGATAGACATTAACTAAAACCAGGTCTCCCCTTAAAAGTATCTCAAGGTTTTTCACACCCTGTTTTATTGCATAGTAGGTGCTGGAATCGGTCATAAAATACCCCTTTTCATCATCGGCCCTCTTAAGGGTTGGCTCCATAAAGGTATTTGTAGCCACATACCATGGATCGGAAGGTTTTATACCGGCCATCTCCCATATCATCATCTCCTTTTTGTGGGTGCCGGAATTGTCATTCCTGGTAAAGAAAAGTGCGCCTGCTTCAGCAATCTTTTTGTAAGCCTCTGTTACAGAGCTTAAACCCCTTATTCCCGCAGGATCAGAGGCAGGGCCAAGAATAAAAAATTCATTACCGCCAATCAATTGCCTGTTAACTGCCCAGCCCGCATTAACCGCCTTTTTCTCAGCATCAGGTGCATGCACCATTATTATATCGGCTTGACCTGCTTTTAACGCTTCAAGGGATTCCCCACTCCCCATGTTGATCCACCTGATCCTGCAATTGTTTTTAGCGCAGAAGGGCCCTGCCAGAGATTTAACAAGGCCGAGGGAACCTGGGGTTCCGGTTGCGAGAGTTATTGTAATTTTTCCATTTCCATATGTTTCTCCTGACTTCTCAGCTCCTCTCACATGTAATATGCCTGTTAAACCTATAAAAGTTAGTGACAGGAATAGACATAGTAACCCTCTACTGAATTTCATGATTGCCTCCGGACATTATTTTCAATAAAGATTATTACCATAAATTACTACCCTTTTCATCTGATAATCCAATAGGCTCTTGATTATTTTTCAAATAAAGTTTAATTACAGTTAATTATGTCAGTCCTGATATATGTATTTTACATTAAGGAGGACAACTTGGAATTTAAAAATAAAACAGCTGTTGTGACAGGTTCATCAGGTGGCATTGGCCGCAGCATTGCTATTCTGCTCGCAAAAGAGGGAGTGGATATAGTACTTGCCTCACGGAATGTGAAGAACATGGAAGAGGTAAAGGGTAAAATTGAGGAGATCGGGCAAAAGGCCCTTGTTATTGCCTGCGACATGGCAAAGGATGAAGATGTTGTCGCCATGAAAGAGAGGGCAATTAATGAGTTCGGGAATATCGATATCCTTATTAATAATGCTGCTGTTGGAGTACGTGGAACACTGGATAATGTATCCATTGAAGACTGGAGGTAGCTGGTCGTGATAAATTGAGCCAAAAATGGTCGTTAAGAATTGAGCCACTCTGGTAGAGGCAAGGGATTATTAGTATATTAAAAGATTTAATCCCAGATACAGAGGAGAACGGCTTGAAAAAAA
>JAAZBV010000072.1 GCA_012513605.1 Desulfatiglans sp.
AGAGTGATGAAATTGAAAATGAGAGTTAATAATAGGTTTTGTGCACAAAGAAAAAGGCTATAAAATGCACCCAGAAAAAGACTAAGAAAACTCTCCATCTTTTTCTGCCTTTCCTTTATCTATTACCTATGACCCATAACCTCTAGCCTGTTTCCAGCTTTCATCTTTGACCTTTCATCTTTGACCTTTGAGCTTTCAGCTTTGAGCTTCCATCTTTCCCCTTTTCTTCTCTTGCTCATTGATAACTTTTCTGCTAATACAAATCAGTCAAAAAAATAAGCAATCCAAGCAGTTAAACATGAATTAAACGTAACACATAATAATCGACCACAAAAAGACCGGTTATTGATTAGATTTGAAATTATTAAAATTTGGCTATTCACTATTAATGGCTCAATGTGGAATTAACACTTTTTTTGTTTTAATTAGGAGTAGTAATTCCAGTGTTTGACCCGAGTATTTTTCTAATCTTTTAAGGTGTAATTATAGACAAGCAAAAAAACCATGATTAAATCCTTTAATAACAAAACAGAAAAAGTCGGTGATGATTTCAAAAAGGAGATCACAAAAGGAAGCAAGCTGGAAGTAGCTGCCAGTATATTTACTATTTATGGTTTTGAATGTCTTAAATCAGAGCTTAAAAAAATTGAAGAATTAAAATTCATTTTCACAGACCCAACCTTTGTAGAAATTGATAAAAACAACCGAGAAAGCAGGCAATTTAAAATCTCAGCCACACAGCGGCAAAAGGCAATCAGCGGCTCTGTTTTTGAGATAAATCTTAAGAATGAACTAAAAGGCAGGGCAATCGCTCGTGAATGCCGCAAATGGATTGAAGATAAGGTTAGTTTCAGAACTAATATAGGGAATAAATATATCCAGCCTCATATCACACTTGAGACCAACGAAAGAAAATTTGTATATATGGGTATCAATGAATTCAGCAGCGCCGGTTTTGGATATGAAAAGGATAACTCTATCCTCAATCAGGTAATCAAGACTGATGACTTTGATACCACTAAGCAGTACATACAGAACTTTGAAGAAATATGGGATGACAGTAATATCCTGAAAGAGATAACCGATGAAGTAGCCTGTTATATCTCGAATCTATATAAAGAAAACTCCCCTGAATTTATTTACTATCTTACTCTCTACAATATTTTTGATGAATTTCTTGAGGACATATCCGAGGATGAACTGGCCAATGAAAAGACCGGGTTCAAGGAATCTGTAATCTGGAATAAATTATATGATTTCCAGCGTGATGCAGTCCTCGGCTTAATAAACAAACTTGAAAGACATAATGGTTGTATTCTCGCCGACAGCGTTGGTTTGGGTAAAACATTTACTGCCCTTGGTGTTATAAAATATTATCAGGAGCGTAACCGGACTGTACTTGTGCTTTGCCCCAAAAAACTTGGCGACAACTGGCAGACCTTTCTCAATAACTATGATGACAATCCCCTTATAAAAGACAGGTTCAATTATGATGTGCTCTACCATACTGACCTCCTCCGTGAAACCGGTGACACGAATGGTATTGACTTAAGTCGTATTAACTGGAGCAATTATGATCTAGTGGTTATAGATGAATCACACAATTTCAGAAATAACTCGCCCCGAAAAGACCGTGTCACGAGATACCAGAAATTATTAAATGATGTTATGAAGTCCGGTGTAAAAACCAGGGTGCTCATGCTATCGGCAACCCCTGTAAATAATCGTTTCACTGATCTTAAAAATCAACTCGCACTTGTATTTGAAGGCCAGACAGGGGAAGTAGACGAAAAAATGGATATGGGCAAATCAATCGACATTACTTTAAAAAACGCCCAGAAGACATTCAACGAGTGGGCGAAAATGCCTATTGATGAAAGAACCAGCCTCCAACTCCTAAACCGGTTGAATACAAACTTTGATTTTTTTAAATTACTTGACAGTGTGACTATTGCGCGTAGTCGAAGGCATATAGAAAAATATTATGACTCAGATAAGATCGGTAAGTTCCCAAACAGATTAAAACCCATCACACACCATGCAAATATTACCGAACTTCCTGACTTTATAAAAATTTCAGATTTGTACAAAGAACTTTCACGGCTCAATATGGCAATATATTCTCCTTTTGAATATATCCTTGATAATAAAAAAGGGTTTTACAGCGAGATATACGATACAAAGTTAAGGGAAGATACAAGTTTCAAACAGGCGCATCGTGAAAAAAGCCTGCAAACCCTCATGCGTGTAAACCTGCTTAAAAGACTTGAGAGCTCTGTGGACTCATTCAGGATAACCCTCAAAAAATTCATAAAAGAAATTGAAAAGACGATATTTGCCATTGAGGATTTCGAAAAATGCGGAGGGCAGGCATTTACAACTGCTACACAATTTGAAGATATAGATCTGGATGCTGACAGCGATGACTGGCTTGATGACGAATTCAGCATTGGTGATAAAATTAAGATTAATCTTTCTGACATGAACACAGCCGGGTGGAAGGAAGATCTTCAGGCAGATTATTACATTGCAGCAGAACTGCTTGAAGAGATGGAACGGATTACACCTGAACACGACGCGAAATTGAAACTGTTAAAGGATGTAATAGCAGAAAAGGTTAATAACCCCATAAACACGGGCAATAAAAAGGTACTTATTTTTAGCGCCTTTGCCGACACAGTAAACTATTTATACACCAATATTTCGGGTTATGTTAAGGGGCAGTTCGGGCTTGAATCTGCCAAGATATTGGGCACTGACAAGAACAGCACAACCCTTAACATCAACTCTGGTTTTAATAACCTGCTTATAAATTTTTCACCAAGGTCAAAGGAGAGAAGGAATAAGGATGTCCCTGAAATAGACATACTGATAGCTACTGACTGTATCTCCGAAGGTCAGAACCTTCAGGATTGCGATACCCTGATAAATTATGACATACACTGGAATCCGGTAAAAATCATACAGCGTTTCGGGCGAATAGATAGAATTGGCTCCATTAATAAAGATATCCAGCTCATTAACTTCTGGCCTCAGCTATCTCTTGATGATTACATAAATCTTAAAAGCCGTGTTGAGAGCAAAATGTTCATGGTGGATGTAACTGCAACAGGTGAAGATAATGTGCTTACAAACAAATCGTCGGATTTGCTTTTTAGGAAAAAACAGCTTGAAAGGTTGCAGGAAGAGGTGGTTGATATTGAAGAAATGGGATCAGGTGTTTCAATCACTGATTTAGGGCTTAATGATTTCCGCATGGACCTTGTAAGTTATATTGAAAAGAATGGCAGCCTGGACAGCATTTCCAATGGTATGCATACTGTTTGCATGAAGGACACCAATAAAGGTATTGATGAAGGTGTCATCTATGTACTAAAGAACATCAACAATGAGGTAAATATTGACAGCACCAACCAGCTTCATCCTTTTTACCTTGTATATATCAAAGAAAATGGTGAAATCGTATCCAATCACCTCAACGTAAAAGAAACACTTGATATCCTCAGGGCTATTTCAAAAGGTTATGATAAACCGATAAAAACTGTATATGAAAAGTTTAATGATGAAACAGATGATGGCAGAAAAATGGAAAAGTATTCATCCCTTTTGAATAAAGCAATAGAATCTATCATCTCGGTTAAAGATGAAAGCGAGGTTGACAGCCTTTTTTCGAAAGGCGGCACAACTGCCCGTGTAAGAACCATTAAGGGGCTTGAGGATTTTGAGTTATTGACCTTTGCGGTGGTTAAATAATGGTGAATGTTGAGTTGAGGCTGCCCGACCAGGCGTATGTAAACAAATTTGTTCCAAAGAACAAATTCTATGAACGGGCACATTTAAGCGCCAGATTACAAAAGGAGTTTACAGATAAAATCCAGCGTATAACCTGGAAATTCAAGCTTTCCGAAGAGACAATCGGCATATCAAAAACCGAAGGGGTAACTGAAATACAGATATTCGAGCTTGAACTGAAGGTACAGGATATACCTGTTAAGGCATTAAAGATTATTGATAAGACAATCCCATATCAGATACTTTATAAATTTACCTGTAAAGATTCTGTGGCCTGGGGTATAACCCTGAAGGATGGAACCAAGGCAGAGAGATACTACTTTTCAGAATGGGATGAACCGGTTTCATTTGATTTCACGGGCATTGATCTTGAAAAGGTGTATCAGAAACTTGTAAAGGCATTTATAGGAAATCACGCAAAAAATGGAGTCAGCTTCAGCGAGATAATTGCTGTAGATGCCAAAATATTGTTACTGGAAAAGGAAATAGCCGGGCTTGAGAAAAAGATCGCCAAAGAAAAACAGTTTAACCGCAAGGTCGAGATACACAAGGTTTTACTGGAGAAAAGAGAACAGCTTAAAAGGCTAAAACCATGAGCCACGAAATCCATAAAAAAGCACGAAAAGTTTTTCTTTTGTAATTTTCGTATTTTTCGTTGTTAAAGAGGGAAAAGATGAAAGCGACTATTAAAGCAAAAGGAAAGGAAATCGCAGTTATCTCCAGGGGGGATGAGAATGACTATATTTCATTGACCGATATTGCGAGATACAAAAATCCGGATGAACCAAAAGATGTTGTCAAAAATTGGATGCGAAGCCGCAGCACCATAGAATTTCTTGGCCTTTGGGAACAGTTAAATAATCCTGATTTTAAAGGGGTCGAATTCGACTCCTTTTTGCACGAATCCGGATCAAATGCCTTTACCCTGTCTCCGCAAAAGTGGATTTCGGCTACAAATGCTATTGGGGTTATCTCCAGATCAGGAAAATCTGGCGGCACATTTGCTCATAAGGATATCGCTTTTGAGTTTGCATCATGGGTTTCTGCCGAATTTAAACTTTATATTATCAAGGATTATCAACGTCTAAAAGCAGATGAAAACAGCCGGATTTCTCTCGAATGGAACATTAACAGGACTATTTCCAAAATCAATTATAAGATACATACGGATGCCATTAAGGAAAAATTAATACCTAAACTTGTATCAAAAAAACAGCAGACGCATACTTATGCAAATGAAGCGGATATGTTAAATGTAGCGCTTTTTGGCCATACTGCCAGGGAATGGAAAGATAAAAATCCTAACAGCCAAGGCAATATGCGCGATGAGGCAAATATCCCGCAGCTTATCGTCCTCTCCAATATGGAAAGCATGAATGCCGAATTAATAAAACAGGGAATGCCTCAAAATAAAAGGCTGTTGACGCTAAACAAAATGGCTATTGATCAAATGACCACTATACTGGGAAGCCCGGCAGTGAAACAACTGGAAGGAGTTAAATAAATGGATAAGCTTAAAATGCAGACACCGGACAGGACACAGGAAAACATTGAGCGGATTGCGAAGCTGTTTCCGAACGTGATTACAGAAGTTGAAGACGAAACCGCGAAAGACGCGAAAGGCACAAAAAAATATAAAAAAGTTGTGGATTTTGATCTGCTGCGGCAGATGCTATCCGGTATTCTTGTCGAGGGTGGTGATGAACGTTATCGGCTTGACTGGCCTGGAAAAAAGGCATCTCTTCTCAAAGCAAATATACCTATTACCAAAACGCTCAGACCATGCAGGGAAGAGAGTGTGAACTTTGATACCACAGAGAATATTTATATTGAAGGCGATAACTTTGAAGTTTTAAAGATTTTACAGGAAAGTTACCTGGGCAAGATAAAGGTGATCATTATTGATCCGCCATACAATACAGGTAATGATTTTATTTACAAGGATGATTTTAAGAAGAGCAAAGATGAGTATGAGGAAGAGATCGGCGTGGAGGATGAAGAGGGTGGAAAGCTGTTCAGGAATACAGACAGTAATGGGAGGTTCCATTCTGACTGGTTGAGTATGATGTATGAAAGGCTGATTGTGGCTAGGGACTTATTGAGAGG
This sequence comes from Desulfatiglans sp., assembly GCA_012513605.1. Classification (NCBI taxonomy): domain Bacteria; kingdom Pseudomonadati; phylum Thermodesulfobacteriota; class Desulfobacteria; order Desulfatiglandales; family Desulfatiglandaceae; genus Desulfatiglans; species Desulfatiglans sp. The sequence continues at coordinate 5,899 of JAAZBV010000072.1, forward strand.
TGATGGGGTTATATTTATCAGCATTGATGATAATGAAGTTCATAATGTGCGGAAAATATGTGATGACATTTTTGGGGAGGAGAATTTTATAGGAGATTTTATTAAGAAATCCAAAGTCGGAGGTGGTTCTGATAGTAAATATATAGCTACAGAACATGAGTATATAGTTTCATACTCAAAAAATATTACAGAATTACCAGAGATGTTTGAAGCCCATGATGATGAATACTTAAAAAGATACAAAGAAGCTGATGAAAAGGGGAGATTTTTTTGGGATACTTTTGCAAGGCCAGGATTAAAAAACCCTATTAATTATGACATCGAAACGCCAGATGGATCATTAATAAATGGTGATTGGATATGGTCAAAGAAGAGATATGAAAATGCTTATAATAATAAAGAAATAAAAATAATTAAAAAACAGGATGGGAGCTATTCTGTACACTTTAAACAGTATTTAAATCTAAGTGGAAAAAAGCCAAGAAGCATGTCAAGCAATTTTGGCGGAACATATGATGGTAAAAAAGAAGTTGTGAGCTTATTTAATTCGGATAAAATATTTTCTTACCCAAAATCGACAATGCATATAAAAAAATTATTAGAAATAATAGCTCCCCGCCCAAATGATACCATACTCGATTTCTTCTCCGGCTCCTCAACAACAGCCCATGCAGTGATGCAACTCAACGCCGAGGATGGCCTGAACCTAAAATTTATCATGGTGCAGATTCCTGAGCCATGTGATGAAAATAGTGAAGCTTATAAAGCTGGGTATAAAACCATTGCGGATATAGGTAAAGAACGCATCCGACGTGCAGGTAAAAAAATCCTTCAGGAACTGGAAGGTAAGAAAATTATGAATGGTGAATTGCCAATGGTGAATGGAAAGTCAGAAAAGCAGAAATCACTGTTCGAGGATAAAAACAATTCAACATTCACAATTCATAATTCACAATTAGACTTCGGCTTCCGTGTCTACAAAACCGACACCACCAATATGAAAGAGGTCTTTTATCATCCCTATGACATGGATCAGAAACAGATTTCCGCTTTCATGAGTAACATAAAGGAAGACCGTACACCGGAAGACCTGCTTACCCAGGTTATTCTTGACCTTGGTCTGGAACTCAGCCTGCCCATAGAACAAAAAACAATGCATGGCAATAATGTCTTTATTGTCCAGACAAACGCTCTTGTTGCCTGTTTTGATAATGACATTGATTTTAAAATCATTGATGAGATTGCCCATATTAAACCCCTTAAGGTGGTATTTAAAGACGCAAGCTTTAAGGATGATAAAGATCGCATTAATGTGGAAGAGCGGTTTAAGAGACTTTCACCTGAAACCAGGGTCACGGTGCTGTAAATATGAAATTACAATTCAAACAACAACCCTATCAAGCCGATGCCGCCATGGCGGTTGTCCGATGTTTTGAAGGACAGCCAAAAGGTTCAAGAAAAGAAACAATAGGGCGATCCGGGTTTATTGCCCATGAAATATTTTCAAATAAAAAGATAGAGATTACCGAGGAAGATATTCTTAAAAATGTAAAGGAGATACAAAAGGAACAGGGGTTAAAGCCAAGCAGCCAATTGGATGGTCTTAATTTTACAATAGAAATGGAGACCGGTACTGGCAAAACATATGTTTATACAAAAACAATGTATGAGCTGAACAGGCATTATGGCTGGAGTAAGTTTATTATAATGGTGCCATCTGTTGCCATACGTGAAGGAGTGCATAAATCTCTGGAGATTACAGCAGAACACTTTCAGGAGATATATGGCAAAAAAATCCGGTTTTATATCTACAATACAAAAAATAAATCAAACCTTATAAACATAAAAAACTTTGCTGATACCTCCAACATTGAAGTGATAATAATGAACTATCAGGCTTTTAATGTAAAAGAGCCTGATCAGGGCTTAAAATCAATCAGATCAGAGGCTTCACGCAAAATTTACCAACCACTTGATGCATTACAAAGTCAAAGACCGATAGATATTATAAAGCGGGCAAGACCCATATTAATCATTGATGAACCTCAACGCTTTGGTGACAAAGCAGAAAAGATATTTACTGATTACGTTTTTAACCAGCTTTTTACCATCAGGTATTCGGCTACCCATAAAAAGGATTTTAATAAAATATACAGGCTTGATGCCATAGATGCATACAACCATAAACTGGTCAAAAAGATAAACGTAAAGGGCATAGAGGTGGTAGGTAACAGTGGCACAAACAGCTACCTGTTTCTTGATAGTATCAGGATCAGTACAAAGCATTACCCGGTTGCCTACATAGAGCTTGAGGTCAAGCAGCAGAACGGCCCAGTAAAGAAGATTAAAAGGGTAGAAGAAAAAGATGACCTATTTGTGCATTCAAACGAATTGCAGGAGTATAAAGATGGTTTCGTGGTAAAGGAGATAAACGGGCTTAAGAATACTGTCACCTTTACCAATGGCATTGAAATACATGTTGGCCAGACAATAGGAGATGTTGACGAAGAGCATGTAAGGCGTATCCAGATAAGGGAAACAATAAGATCTCATATTGAAAAGGAAAGGGTCATGTTCCCTAAAGGCATAAAGGTGCTTTCTCTATTTTTTATAGATGAGGTAGCCAAATACCGCCTTTATGATAAAAACAATAATCAGCTTAAGGGGCAGTATGAAGAGATATTTGAACAGGAATATAAAGACGCGATAAGCCAGTTAACCCTTTTTGATGAAGAATATAACAAATACCTCTTAACGCACCCTGCTGAAAAGGTTCATCAGGGGTATTTTTCTATTGATAAGACAGGCAGGTTCATCGATTCCAAAGAAAAACGTGCTGAAAGCGGAAGCGACGATGAAAGCGCTTATGACCTGATCATGAAAAACAAAGAAAAGTTATTGAGTTTTAGCGAACCCACCCGCTTCATTTTTTCACACTCTGCCCTCCGTGAAGGCTGGGATAACCCCAACGTGTTCCAGATATGCACACTAAAACACAGCCAGTCTTCAATAAGTAAAAGGCAGGAGATAGGCCGTGGCTTACGCATATGTGTTAATGAACACGGCGAAAGGATGGATGAATCAGTACTTGAAAATGACTTTTTCAACGTTAATAAATTAACTGTTGTAGCAAGCGAATCATATGACAGCTTTGCCCGTGAACTCCAGCAGGAGATTGTGGAGTCTCTGTCCGAACGTCCTGTTAAGTTTACAACAGAAGTGCTGGTTGACCGGGTTCTTACAAATGAGAAAGGTGATAAATTTGTATTTGATAGTCAGGCATCAATGGATTTGATCTTTGATTTAAAAATGAAGGGTTATGTTGATAAAGATTATCTGATAACAGATGAACTGATACAAGATATTGAAAATAAAAAATTCAAAGTGCCTGAAAGGTTCAGCGGCTTTCAATTTCCCATAGAAAATCTTCTACAGAATATCTACACTACTGCTAATTACAGGGCAGCTGACAATGAAAAGGCTGACAATATCAAAGAGGCAGTACTTAAGCCGAACGAGAATTTTGCCAAAAAGGAATTTCAGGACCTCTGGAAAAAGATAAAGGTAAAAACTGTCTATGAGGTGGATTTTGAAAGCGCAGAACTTATAGAAAAGTGCATTGACGCCATTGAAAAAAAATTAACTGTAAAAAAGGTAATAATAAATATATCTGATGGCGAACAGAAAGACAGGATAGACGAGGAGAGCCTTAGATCAGGTGAAAGCATGCAGAAGCTTAAAAACATAACTGAAAAGGCAGACTCCCTGCTTGGGGCTTTAAAATATGATCTGATAGGTGAAGTAGCAAAAGAAACAAGGCTTACAAGAAAAACCATAGCGGCCATATTGATGGGGTTGCGGGAAAAAACGTTCTATAATTTTAAGGTAAACCCTGAAAGTTTTATAAAAGGGGTTTCAAATCTTATCAATGCGGAAAAGGCAGCAACACTCATCAATAATATTACCTACTCAAAGACAGACAAAACCTATGATGACAACATCTTTACTATAAATAATTTTAAAGGTTCGTTGAAGGAGAACATCCTACAGGTAAAAAAGCATATTTATGACTACCTTAAAACAGATTCAGACAAGGAGAGGACCTTTGCCGGGGATCTGGAATGTGAAGAGGTGCTTGTTTATGCCAAGCTCCCATCAGGTTTTAAAATCCCCACACCCATAGGTAATTACAACCCGGACTGGGCGATTGTGTTTGATACAAACAAATTCAAGTATGTCTATTTTATTGCAGAGACCAAAGGGACTATGGAAACCCTGCAAACAAGGCCAATAGAATTGAAAAAAATAGACTACGCAAAAAAACATTTTGAGGCGCTGGGCCATAAAGATATTAAGTACGATGTCATTGATTCATACGCTTCTTTAAAAGACAAGATTATGGTGTAAAAGCATTTACTTGGGTGAGTGAGCGTGACATCCTAAAATGATTAGGAAATCTAAATTATCTTAATTACCAATTTTTTTGCAGTTTTATTTATATGGAATTTAGTGGGTATAAATAGGGTCTCAAAAATTAAATATTTTAAGAAAAACGATAGAGTCGCGTCTTTACTATTGGCAGATTTGAACCACAGTCTTAGGGAGGAAAACTAGAAAACGAAAGTAAAGATATAAAAAGAAACACCCATCCGCTCCAGCAAAGGTAGAAGGTAGGTGAATGGACTTATTAGTAGTATAGAAATTATACAGATAGGTTATCCATTGTTTGATGGCCTTCCTCAAAGAGTGGATACTGCTAAACGAATGAAAGGAAAAATTTCAGAAATGGAAAAAATCAATTTCACAGAAGGATGTTTATATCTCAACAGGAGAGGCGCCTTCAAGGTACTTTCAATAGATGGTGATGAAATGCGTATCCTCTTCATAAGAGATAATGAAATAGTTACGACAACTAAAAGCTTCCAAAGCAATGTAATTCAGCAACGTTTAAAAGAGCTAAGACTCGAAGATGAACGCTTTGTTAAAGAGAGCTCAAAAAAACACAACCCTAACGTTGCACCTCCTGATATATACTGTGGTGCGCCTGGCCTTGGTAAAAGGAGGTAAATGAAATGTGAAATGGGGGTCGTACCTCATAACATCAATTGTGCAGGATAAAAGATAACAGGTTAAAAGGTCTTTCAGAAACAGAATTACAGAACCCTTGATTTTGAGTTTGACCTTATCTTTGTGAACAGTGGCAACAACCTGGATTCTCCGGTCAAAGCCGGAGAATGACGGGTTGTGTATGGGAAACCTGAAGGTTGGTGAAGAGAAATGGAAGGTGCGGGTTATGGAGGGAGAATTTAAGAAAAGTATGTGGGAGACAGAATAATTTAAAATGGGAGTCGTACTTCAAAATATCAATTGATTTATCTGAATGAAATGCATTTTAGATGTTTACAATATCGAGGGCAGGAATCATGAAAGAAAAAGACAATCAGTGTGAAATAATACTTTATAAAACCGATGACGGCCGAATTAAAGTAGATACCATTTTCCAGAATGAAACTATATGGATTACCCAGGCACAAATGAGCGAGCTTTTTGATGTAAATGTTCCAGCAATATCCAAACACTTGAAAAACATCTTTGAAAGCTGTGAGCTGGATGAAAAAGTGGTTGTTTCCATTTTGGAAAATACCACTCAACACGGCGCTATTGAAGGGAAAACCCAAAAAAAAGCGGTTAAATACTACAATCTTGACGCAATTATTGCTGTGGGCTATCGGGTCAACTCCAAACGTGCCACCCAATTCAGAATTTGGGCGACAAATATTCTCAAAGAATACATCATCAAGGGCTTTGCCATGGATGATGAGAGGCTGAAAAATTTAGGAGGAGGCGGCTATTGGAAAGAATTACTGCAACGAATTCGCGACATTCGTTCATCCGAGAAGGTTTTTTACCGCCAGGTACTGGATATTTATGCAACCAGCATTGATTATGACCCCATGTCAGATGTTTCCATTGAATTTTTCAAAAAAGTGCAAAACAAAATTCATTATGCAGTCCATGGACAAACAGCCGCTGAGGTAATATTTGATCGTGCTGATGCCGAAAAAGAATTTATGGGGCTTATGTCGTTTCCGGGTAGTCGTCCTTTTCTGAAAGATGTTGTTATCGCAAAAAATTATCTAAATGAAAAAGAACTTCGCTCGCTTGGTCAAATCGTATCGGGATATCTTGATTTTGCTGAACGACAGGCAGAACGAAAACAGGCAATGACCATGAAAGACTGGGCTCTCCATCTGGATAAAATTTTGACCATGAGCGGTGAAAAATTATTACAGGGAGCTGGTTCTGTAAGTCATGAAACAGCGATTGAAAAGGCTACAGCAGAATACAAAAAGTATCAGCAAAAAACCTTGAGCGAGGTGGAAAAAAAATATCTTGAAAGTCTGAATGTAATAGAAAATATAAGCAAAAAGCAAATTACACCTAAAGAAAAGGATGAATAAAATAAGGGATATACCTCAAAATATCAATTTAGCTGGATAAAAGATAACAGGTTAAAAGGTCTTTCAGAAACAGAATCACAGAACCCTTTATTTTGAGTTTGACCTTATATTTGTGAACAGCGGCAACAAACTGGATTCTCCGGTCAAAGCCGGAGAATGACGGGTTGTGTATGGGAAACCTGAAGGTTGGTGAAGAGAAGTGGAAGGTGCGGCATTTTAAACCCGTCGAACTAGACGGGTTTGGAATAAAAACAAAGCGGGGGTTGTTCATCAAAATATCAATTGGGCTGTATGAATAAATAGCAGGTATTTAACTTTTAACACCCAAGATAGAGGTGCGGACCATATAAGTAAGAAACTACAAATAAACAAGCCGGATCGGGAAAAAAGAAAAAGGCGGGATAATGGCAAAGATATGGGAGTGATTATGCCTGTCTCTCCATCGCCATTTGAAATGCCCAATGGCTATGCTGATTTTCTTTCGTCTATTAAAAAACTTGTTCACACAGAACGATTAAAAACTGTCCTTTCTGCAAACGCTAACCAGGTACTTATGTATTGGGATATTGGGTATCGTATTCTGCAGAAACAGGAGAAAGTCGGTTGGGGCGCAAAAGTGATTGACCGGATGTCTTACGACCTTAAGGAAGAGTTTCCGGATATGCAGGGATTTTCTGCGTGAAATCTGAAATATATGCGTAAATTTGCCCAGGACTGGCCTGATCGAGAAATAGTGCAGCGGGCCGCTGCACAAATTCCATGGCGTAATAACCAGGCTATTTTAGATAAGATAAAAGATTATGATCTCAGGATTTGGTATGCGGAACAGAATGCCATGAATGGATGGAGCAGGAATATTCTGGCAGTTCAAATAGATACTAAGCTCCATGAACGGGTTGGGAAAACCGCCAATAATTTTGAACTTACATTACCTCCTGGTGATTCCGATATGGCGAATCAGATGTTCAAGGACCCTTATCTTTTTGATTTTCTGGGAACCGCCGAAGTTCGCAAAGAGGCAGAACTTGAAACTAAACTTATTGAACACCTGGAAAAATTCCTTTTGGAGCTTGGGCAAGGATTTGCCTTTGTAGGCCGCCAGGTTCATATGGAAGTGGGTGGAGATGATTTTTATATTGACCTTTTATTCTATCATTTGAAGTTACGATGCTATGTAGTAGTTGAACTGAAGGCCGGCAAATTTACTCCCGGACATGTGAGTCAACTCACCATGTATATGAATATCGTAGACGACCTGCTCAGACACCCTGATGACAAACCCACTATCGGCCTGCTCCTTGTTAAGGACAAAAACCATACAGTTGCCAAATATGCCCTGGCCGGCAATACAAAACCAATCGGGGTAGCGGAATGGGAACAGCAAATTACAGATTCACTTCCGACAGATCTTGAGCCGAGTCTGCCTTCTATTGAAGAAATTGAACGGGAAATGGATGCAGGTATTTAACGACGAAACTCACGAAAGGCACAAAAGAAAAGCAGAAGTTTAATAAATAAAAAAGCAACCGGTGTCACCTACGCAATTGACAGGATTGACTTCTGTGAAACAGGTGTCGCACCTCAAAATATCAGTTGAGCTGGATAAAGGATAGGTTCAAAAGGTCTTTCAGAAACAGAATCACAGAACCCTTGATTTTGAGTTTGACCTTATTTTTGTGAATGGTGGTAGTAACATGATAGACCATACGGGTTAGTGCAATAAGCAGATTATGCAGGCAATGCCTGCGCAATCATTCGTGAAACTTTTGATCTTCAGGAGCCAAATATATGAACTTTAATCCGGAAAAACCATATAATAATTTACCCCTGTTGCCGCCAAAGGCGGAATTTGAGACCAGAGCTGTGCTTAAGAAGCTTGGGAAACGAAGGGGGACCGAAACGAAGGGGGACCTTCAAAATTAAAAAATCACCTTCACCTGCCTCTTAATGAATCAATCAGGCCTACACAATTGACAGAATTGACTTCTGTGAAATAGGGGTCGTACCCCAAAAAATCAATTGAGTAGTGTATATTTTAAGATAACGAGGCTGTCGAAAAACCCTTTTTTCGAGAGATTTATGCTCCCAAGGTATGGCAGCCCTAAAAAAATTATTTTTATAAAAATAAAACGAATTTAAAAAACGAAAGTCAAAATCCCGATGAAAAACAAGCCAAAAGGTCTTTATAGCCTTACTTTAGCCTCTTTTATATCCCT
>JAAZBV010000073.1 GCA_012513605.1 Desulfatiglans sp.
AGAGTGATGAAATTGAAAATGAGAGTTAATAATAGGTTTTGTGCACAAAGAAAAAGGCTATAAAATGCACCCAGAAAAAGACTAAGAAAACTCTCCATCTTTTTCTGCCTTTCCTTTATCTATTACCCATCACCCATAACCCATAACCTGTTTCTATTCTTCTCTTGCTCATTGATTTCTTTTCTGCTATTAACAAATCGATCATAAAACTATCCAATTTATGCTAAATATATCTGAAAATATTTTTTAATTGGTGCAACTAGGATTTAGAAAATGCCTCGAATCTACGACAATATTGAACACCATCTTTCTAAAGGTCTTACAGAAACATTAAATCTCTCAAAACGCTGTGATTTTTGTGTGGGTTATTTTAATCTCAGGGGCTGGCATGAAATAGCTGATAAGATAGACTCTTTAGATGGAATGCTGGTTACTGAGAGCGAAGATCAAACGCATAGGGTATGCCGATTACTTGTAGGCATGCAAAAATTACCGGCTGAGATACTTAAAGAGTCCTTCCTTCATGATGATTCTTATCTCATCGATCAGGCAGAAATGCTTAAACTAAAAAAAAGGCTAGCCGCTGAATTTAAAGAACAACTCACCATAGGTACACCAAGCGAAAGGGATGAAATATACCTTAGAAAATTGAGCAGGCAATTAAAAGAAAACAGGGTGGTAGTTAAACTCCATTTAAAACACCCCCTGCATGCAAAGCTTTATCTTGCTTATAGTGATGATGTACGCATACCTGTTGTAGGGTTTCTGGGCAGTAGTAATCTCACACTAGCCGGTCTCTCTAAACAGGGGGAGTTAAATATTGATGTGATGGATCATGATGCTGCATTAAAACTTTCTAAATGGTTTGATGACAGATGGAATGATAACAAATGTATAGACATCACCAAAGAACTTATTCAGATAATAGATGAAAGCTGGGCTGCTGACAGACTGGTTATGCCATATCATATATACCTGAAGATAGCCTATCATCTCTCTCGTGAGGCGCGCGCCGGTATAAGTGAATTTAAACTTCCTAAAATCTTCCAGCAGGAATTATTGGACTTCCAGCAGAAAGCTGTATTAATTGCAGCACATCATCTACATAAACGCGGCGGGGTTATGATAGGAGATGTTGTAGGACTAGGTAAAACAATAACTGCTACAGCACTTGCCAAAATGTTTGAAGAAGATTTCTTTCTTGAGACTCTTATAATCTGCCCAAAAAACATTGTTGAGATGTGGGAAGACTATGTCTATAAATACCAGCTTCATGCCAAAGTACTCTCACAGAGTATGGTTCAGAAGCAGTTACCGAATTTGCGAAGATACCGCATTGTTGTGATTGATGAAAGCCATAACATGCGGAATGATAATGGCAGCAGATACCGCGCTATTAAGGCGTATATAGAGGAAAATGAGAGCAAGGTAATCCTACTTTCCGCAACACCATACAACAAGTCATATATTGATCTCTCAAATCAGCTCAGGCTTTTTCTTGCAGATGATAAAGACCTGGGGATCAGCCCTGAACGATATATCGAAAGCACAGGAGGCCCGGTGCATTTTGCCGCAAGGCACACAGAAACCTTTATCCGCAGCATAAAGGCATTTGAAAAGAGCACTTTCTCAGATGACTGGCGTGAGTTGATGAGGCTGTATCTTGTAAGAAGGACAAGAAGTTTTATCAAAAACAACTATGCTGTAACAGATAAAGAAAATGGCCGGAAATACCTGACCTTTTCAGATGGGTCAAGGTCATATTTCCCTGATCGCTTGCCTAAAAAGGTCGAATATGCCTTTGATCCTGAAAACAAAAAGGACCAATATGCCAAACTCTATTCAGATCAGATTATAGTTACAATAAACGGTCTTGAACTCGCAAGGTATGGCCTTGGCAATTACATTAATGAAAAAAGTCCTGTAAAACGATCAAAAGATGAAGAAGTGATCATTGCAAATCTTTCCAGGGCTGGTAAAAGGCTTATGGGTTTCTGCCGCACTAATCTTTTCAAGCGGCTTGAAAGCAGCGGTTATTCATTCCTCCTTTCTCTTTCAAGGCATATCTTAAGAAATTTTATTTTTGTATATGCGCTTGAAAATAACCTGCCTCTTCCAATTGGTAAAAATATTATAGAAAATATGGATGATTATCTTGAAGACAGCGACTTAGACAGTAATGGAGATGATGGCATAATAACCTTTATGCTTGATGAAGAGGAATATCTTAAAAGGGCAAATCAGGTATATGAATTATATACAGGTAAATTCAAAACAAGGTTTGAGTGGATAAGGAGTGAGCTGTTCGTTCCTGACTTGAAAAGATCATTAATTCATGATGGCCGTGAAATCATAAAAATATTGTCGCTTGCCCATGATTGGAATCCTGAAGAGGATAGACAATTAAAAGCCCTTCATGAACTGATCAATAAATCCCATAAGCAAGACAAGATTCTCATTTTTACTCAGTTTGCCGACACCGCGAATTATCTTTTTGAACAATTAAAAGCTAAAGGGGTTAAAAGTATTGAATGTGTTACAGGTGATAGTGAAAACCCAACGCACTATGCACACAGATTTAGTCCTTTCAGCAATGAAAAACAGCACATTAAGGGAACCGAACATGAATTGCGTGTTCTTATAACAACTGATGTGCTGAGCGAAGGGCAGAACCTGCAGGATGCACACATTATCCTAAATTATGATTTGCCATGGGCTATCATCCGGCTCATTCAAAGAGCAGGGCGCGTGGATAGAATCGGGCAAAAGTCCGATAAAATCCTGTGCTATTCATTTTTACCTGAAGATGGTATCGAGAATATAATCAGATTAAGGGGACGGCTCAGGGAGCGGATAAAACAGAATGCTGAGGTAGTTGGCTCAGATGAAACTTTTTTTGACGGTGACCCTGTTAATATCCATGATCTTTACAATGAGAAATCCGGCATTTTTGATGATGAAGATGATTCTGAAGTCGATCTTGCCTCCTATGCCTATCAGATATGGAAGAATGCAACAGATAATGACCCAGCACTCTTAAAAATAGTGCCTGATCTACCGAATGTCGTTTATGCGACAAAGGGTAATACCTTTGTAAAAGACAAGGAAGGCGTTATTGTCTACACCAGGACGGCTGATGATAATGATGTGCTTGCATGGATGAGTACACAGGGCAAAATGATCACCCAGTCTCAACTGGCTATCCTGAAAGCTGCTGAATGTTCAAAAAATACAGAACCACGGTTCAAAATCCCTGATCATCACCAGATAGTCAAGAACGCTGTGGATGTCATAACCAAAGAAGATGTAGCCACAGGAAGCTCACTCGGTAAAAAAACAGGGGTCAAGTATCGCGTCTATATGAGGCTGGACCGCTACCTTAAAGAGAATGAAGGTACACTCTTTGTTACCAATGAGATGAAAAAGGCGGTTGATGATATATTCAAGTATCCTCTTAAGGAATTTGCAAGGGATACACTTAACAGGCAATTGAAGGCAGGGATATCAGACGAAACCCTTGCAAGCCTTGTTGTATCCCTTCGCGATGATGACAAACTTTGTATTACAGATGGAGAAGCTGTAACAGCTCGTCTCCCTCAAATTATCTGCTCTATGGGTATAAGGAATATCGAGTAAAAGTAAATTTAAGGCTGAAAGAGAATAAAAGACATGTCCATCTCAAAAAGAGCATTTGCCAGCTACATAAAGAGTTTTCAATTCAGAGAACTGTTTAATGACATGGGCTGGAATAATGATAGGGCTAAACAGCCAATTATTGTTGATGAAAACACTTATAACCTGATTGGAGTGGCAGAAAAAAGTGGTTTCAGGGTTTTTCTCTGTGCACCTGATAATGGGAAGAAGCTGCCTGATAAGGCTACACGAAAAAAGATTGAAGGAAGAGTGACCAAACTCTTTCAGGAACACCTTCTTATTTTTATTGACGATGAAAAAAGAGAACAGATTTGGCAGCTTGCAGTCCGAAAGGCAGGAGCCCCAACAAGGCTAAGCGAAACACGCTATGCTGTAAATCAGGACCCTGAGCTTTTGTATCAGCGCGCAAGCGGCCTCTTTTTCAAACTTGATGAAGAGGAACAGATTACCATAGTAGATGTCACAAAACGTGTAGCTGAGAATTTCCAGCAGAATAATGAAAAGGTTACTAAAAAATTCTATGAGGGTTTCAAAAAAGAGCATACTGCCTTTCTGAAATTTATCAATGGGATCGATAGCAGGGTGAGTATGGAATGGTACGCCTCCCTCATGCTCAATCGCCTGATGTTCTGTTATTTTATACAGAAAAAAGGTTTTCTCGATAACAATAGGAACTATCTTCAAGATAAACTCGCTACCTGCAAAACAAAGAAAGGGAAAAACAAATTCTATTCCTTTTACAGGGATTTTCTTCTCGCATTATTCCATGAGGGTTTAGGAGCTCCTATTAAAAGCAAAGAGCTGGAGGTTGATATAGGAAGAGTCCCCTATCTGAATGGCGGCCTTTTTGATGAACATGAGATAGAAAAGGCCTTCAAAAATATAGAAATTGATGACAAGGCATTTGAAAGACTCTTTGACTTTTTCGATGAATATGAATGGCACCTTGACACACGTGAGGCTGCCAGCGGCCGCGACATCAACCCGGACGTTATCGGCTATATATTTGAGAAGTACATAAATGACCGAGCCCAGATGGGGGCCTATTACACCAAAGAAGATATCACAGACTATATCAGTAAAAACTGTATTATCCCGTGGCTATTTGATGAGGTTAAACGGAATTATCCTAAAGCTTTTAAGGATGATGAATGGTTATGGAAAATGGTCCGCGAAAGCGGGGATGACTATATCTATGACGCGGTAAAATATGGTGTTCCGGAAGATAAAAATATTTTTGCTGACCTGCCGGATGAAATAAAAAAGGGCTTTGATCCTGAGCTTGAAAAAAAGGTTGTTGATGGTGATGGGCCATACCTACATGAGCTAAGAAAGGATTGGAACAAACCGGCGCCATCGGATATCGCCCTGCCGACTGAAATATACAGAGAAGTTATTGAAAGACGTAAAAGATATGAAGATATTAAGACAAAGATAAAAAATGGCGAAATAAAGAATATAAACGATTTTATCACATATAACCTCAATATCCGGCAGTTTGCCCAGGATGTGATTGAAACCACAGAAGATGCGGAATTTATAAAGCATTTCTATAAGGCATTGTCCGGTGTGACCATACTTGACCCCACCTGTGGATCAGGGGCTTTTCTTTTTGCAGCGCTTAATATCCTTGAACCCCTGTATGAGGCAGCTATTGAAAGGATGCAGGATTTTGTTGCAGCATCAGACAAAGGTAAGTACATATTCTTTGAGAAGAGTCTTGTATATATAACCGCTCCAGAACATCTCAACCTCCAGTACTTTATCTACAAGAGCATCATCCTTAACAACCTATATGGTGTTGATATAATGAATGAGGCGGTAGAAATAGCCAAGCTGCGGCTGTTCCTGAAGCTGGTTGCCACAGTGGATGCCGACTACCGCAAACCTAACCTTGGCCTGGAACCTCTGCCTGATGTGGATTTTAATATCCGGGCTGGAAACACGCTGGTTGGTTATGCAACACAAAAACAGATAGAGGATGCATTTTTTGGAAGAATTGATTTCGGTAATGATAAAGGGAAGATATTTGAAAACTGTAATATGGTGGCCCGTGCCTTTACCAGATATAAAGAAATTCAGCTCAAGGGGAAAACAGAATTAAATGATTTTAAGTATGCAAAGGATGATTTAAATGATCGGCTCGGTAAACTCAGGAATGAACTGAACATACTTCTTCATAAAAAAGATTATGACAGCAAAGATTACAGCTATAATCAGTGGCTTGGCACACACCAGCCCTTTCACTGGTTTGCTGAGTTCTATGAGATCATACAGGGACAGGGTGGATTTGATGTTATTATTGGAAATCCCCCATATTTGGAATTAACACAAATAGACTACAAATTATATGGTTATAAAACGGCTGATAGTAAAGCGGTACATGTGTTTTGCATTGAAAGAAGTATCACGCTTTTAAATAGCAAAGGGAACATTTCCATGATAGTTCCTCTTGCTATAGTCTCGACACAGCGTATGGTTGGTATTCAGTGTTTACTAGAAGATAGCCATTCAGTATGGTATTCAAATTATGCATGGCGACCAGGAAAGCTATTCGACACGGTTAATAGAGCTTTAACAATATTTTGTGCAAACACCGATAACATATTAAAAGTATTCTCAACAAATTATCAAAAATGGGTAAGTGATACGAGAGATATTCTTATGGATAGAATATCTTATTCTTCAATTTATAAAAAAAGAAAATCATTTTGGGTCCCAAAGTTAGGACAACAAATTGAAGAGACTTTACTTTTGAAATTACTAAAATATAAGAGACTCGAATATAACATAACTAAACACGGCATACCTGTTTATTATCGGACAACAGGAGGACTTTACTGGAAAATATTTACAAATTTTCCACCATATTTCAAGTTGAATGGGATCGTAAGTTCATCATCTCGAGAAACAAATTTCAAAGTTGAATCTGATAATATTTCAAAAATAATTTGTGCTTGTTTGAGTTCAGATATTTTTTGGTATTGGTATACAATTACATCAAACTTAAGAGACCTGAATCCAACTGACATCCAAAAGTTTACTATTCCTGAAAACCTTTTTCTTTGTGATAAATTATTATATTTGGCTGATAAATATTTAGAGGATATTCAAAAAAATAGCATTCCTTTAATAAGAGAACAAAAAAACAAAGGAACAACTGAGACACAATCATTCATTATAAATAAATCAAAACCCATCATAGATGAAATTGATACAATACTTGCACAGCATTACTGCTTCACCCATGAAGAACTGGATTTTATAATCAATTATGACATCAAATACCGCATGGGAAAGGAACTGGGTGGGGAAGAGGAGGAGTAAAAGGACGATTGAGTAAACGTAAATAACTGTTTAGGCCTAAATCTGGCCGGTCTTATATTTTATTGATTTATATTTTTTCAGATCATATACTTTGTCGTTATGTGATACAAAATTATGTTTCCTCTATGAGTTTTGTCTTGATTATCAGTATATGGGGATCTTCAGATGGCAGAAATTAATCTTGCGCAGGCAGAAGCAGATTTACTCATTAAGATGGAAAAATATCGTGTTGATGATACGTTATGGGACTATCCAAGTCTTGGGGGCTCAATAATCATCCCCTTGGTTTCAGAAGATAAAAGAGAGAATTTTCTTCTGGATATCAGCAGATATGGGAAAATTGACCTTTTAAAAGGAACGTATCAAAACAGGGCACGGCAGATAATTGTACTTGTCAGGCTGGACTTTGGGGGGCAACCGCATCGTAACCCTGATGACATCGAAATCCCTTCGCCTCATTTACACCTTTATCGTGAAGGGTATGGCGACAAATGGGCGATGCCGGTGCCTGGTGATTATTTTAAAAATACAAAGGACATGTGGCAGACATTACAGGAATTCATGGATTATTGTAATATTGTCCAACCACCAAATATCCAAAAAGGGCTATTTTCATGATTGATGAAATACATATATTATTAGATCAATATACGGCATGGCTAAAAGATAAGACTGCCCTTCGTAAGATTGATGACTGGGTGGAGATTACTACGCCTTATCTGGACAGGCATAATGATTATATACAAATTTATATCAGACGGGATAACGGCAGCTATATTCTTACAGATGACGGCTATACAATTGATGACTTGAAAAGATCTGGCTGTGAGTTAGAAAGTAAAAAAAGAAGAGATTTGTTAACTCTTACATTGAATGGTTTTGGTGCAAAACTTGAAGAGAATGCATTGGTTATGCGTGCCTCTTCTGAAAATTTTCCACTAAGAAAACATAATCTGTTACAGGCTATACTGGCAGTAAATGATCTTTTTTACCTTTCCGTACCTATGGTGGCAAGCCTGTTTCTTGAGGATGTTACAGCATGGCTAGATTTGAATGATATACGTTATACTCCTAAGGTAAAGTTTACCGGTAAGACCGGATATGACCATTTGTTTGATTTCGTTATTCCAGCATCTAAAAAGCAGCCTGAGCGAATTCTTCACACAATTAATAAACCAAGTCGTGACACTGCTCAAAGCGTTGCCTTTTCATGGATTGACACAAAGTCAGTAAGACCAGAAAATGCGATGGCATATGTTTTCTTAAATGATACTGAACATACACCATCTGCTTCTGTGATAGACGCGTTAAAAAATTATGACGTCAATCCTGTTATATGGAGCCGCCGAAACGAGGTGCAGGAGGTATTGGCAGCTTAGTTTTAAATGCTGGGCTATGTAACTATTAGCAAACCTGTTTGTTCATTTTTATCTGAACAGGAATAGATCATCAAATAGAAGCAGAGTAGCCAGAAAAGTAGCCAGTAAAGTAGACAGAAAACATCTTAGAAAATTCTTGGGATTTTGCCTGATATTTAACGACAATTTAAAATTTGGATAACCCTTTACTTTTCAGGTAGTAAATATGATTGTCGCATCACTAGGAAATAGAGATATCCTGAAATTACATAAAACAGCATTCCTGTGCAGCAGGGATATTCCTGCTTCCATTGTATTAAAGTGTTATGACTGGGCGATAGAACAACGCGATAAGGGCGCATGTGTTATAAGCGGCTTTCATTCACAAATAGAAAAAGATGTTTTTCATTACCTGCTGGCAGGCACGCAGCCTGTGATTATGGCTTTGGCTCGCGGGATGAAAAAAAGATTTGAGCCTGAATTAAGAAAAGAAATCGATAAAGGTCGCTTATTAATTGTAACTCCATTTGATAAAGAAATTGAATATGTAACTTCAAAAACTGCTGAGAAAAGAAACAGGTTAATGATTGAGCTAGCTGAAAAGGTTGTTATAGGGTGTGCGAGTAGAGGTGGTATGCTTGCTAACCTTATTTTAGAAATAGATGAAAAAAAACTAAATAAAATATAGTGAATGTGTAAAATGGGTATAATCCTCAAAACATCAATTGAGCTGGATAAAAGATAACAGGTTAAAGGTCTTTCAGAAACAGAATTACAGAGCCTTGATTTTGAGTTTGACCTTATATTTGTGAACGGCGGCAACAACCTGGAAAACCTTTTGAGAGCTGAAGAGAAATGGAAGGCGCGGGTTATGGAGGAAGAATTTAAGGAAAGTTATCGATATGATGCTATTAATCTAACGCACCTACTGTGATAGTCTTTATTGGAGAAAAGATGCCATGATGACAATGAAAATGTTTACACGTAAATTTGAATCAATTCCAGCCATAACCTCCTGGTATCTTTCTGATATCAGTGAATCAAAGGGAAGACAGGAATTATTCACACGACAATCGCCTCAAAGACTTAAGGTATTGCGTGAACATGCCCTTATTGAGAGTGCTGTATCCTCTAATCGAATTGAAGGTGTGGAAGCAGACAAATCAAGGATAGGGACTATCCTGTTTGGTAAACCAGCACTCAAAGACAGGGATGAAGAGGAAATAAGAGGATACAGGCAGGCACTTGCATTGATTCATGATCAAAAAGAGAAGCTTCCTGTCTCTGAAAAAACTATTTTAAAGCTGCATAAACTTGCACGTGGGAAGATTTGGGATGCAGGGAAATACAAGGAAAAAGATGGAGATATTATCGAAAAATACCCTGATGGACG
>JAAZBV010000074.1 GCA_012513605.1 Desulfatiglans sp.
CCATAGGTTTGTCCTCCTTTTGCTTTTGGGAATTCGTTTTGTCTGGTAACTTAACGATCTCCCATAAGGAGGACTTTTTCAATATCAAAATTCATTAACTAAAAACCGTTTTTGGACAAGAGTGATTACTAATATTTTTTAATTAATTATTTATATTGAAAATGATATAAGGAATTAAAGCAGTTTAAGCAAGGAAGCAGAAATAATGTGTTAGGCGAGAGATAGGATTTAATAATTATAGAAAGGAGAATGGTCAATGGCTGAGTCTGAAAAATCCGAAGAGAGTAAGAAGAGATTGAACAGGCGTGAATTCCTGGTAGGGAGCGGGGCAGCGCTTGCAGCAGGTGCTATAGCAGCAGGTGTGCCTGGTACTGCAAAGGCCGCTATTAAGGAATCATTACCCAAATCCGAAGGATATATAGTGTATGACAGCAGGGTCTGCTGGGGATGTCAGAGCTGCATGTTTGCATGTTCTATGGCCCATTATGGAGAGGCAAACCCAGCATTGTCACGGATACAGATAATACGTGATGCCCCGTCATTTACGACCTACCCTAATGATATAGTCATGGCAGTATGCAGACAGTGCATAACCCCTGTATGTGTTGAAAACTGTCCTGTAGGAGCAGCCCATGTGGATACGGAGCATGGAAATGTAAGAGTAATAGACAGCAAGAAGTGCATTGGCTGTAAAAAATGTATCCAGATGTGCCCCCAGAGACCGCACAGGACTGTGTGGAACCCGATAATCAAGAAATCTACCAAGTGTGACCTGTGCATTGATACTCCTTTCTGGAGCAAAAAGGGCGGGCCTGGCGGAGAACCCGCATGTGTAACAAATTGTCCAGCAAAGGCCCTGAAGCTGGTTGATAAGGCCCCGACTCAGGAGGACACCAGAGGTTATGATGTTGATCTTGCGCCACCTGCCCCTAAGATGCCGTTTGGCCCTGGCGCAAAGAAACCGGCTGTGAAATCATAGGAAAGGAGAAAAAAATGGCAAACGGATTTACAGGAAAGATAGCGCGAGTCAATCTTACGACTAAGGAAATAAGCACAATAGATACTGAGAAATATGCGGAATTCGGCGGTGGGTACGGTATAGGTGCGGCCATATTCTGGGATCTTGCAGTTGCACCGGGAGAATGGGATTTGAAGGATCCCCACGATCCGCGTCATGTCCTTCCTATCATGACGGGTCGATTGGCGGCTACGGGCGTGCCCGGGGCCGGCAGAACCAGTGTCTGCGGTATCTGTCCGGAGACCTTTCCAACTCGGGAATTCCATCGCGGCAATTTTGGCGGCCGTTTTGCAACCATGTTGAAGCTAGCAGGTTGGGATGGAATAGTAATAGAAGGTATGTCAGAGAACCCTGTGTGGTTAAATATAATCAATGATCAGATCAAGATTGAGGACGGCAAGGAGTTATGGGGAAAGGATACATGGGAAACGCAGCAGCGAATAGCTTCAATGGTGGGAGGAAGGACTAGATACGGTGAGGACTGGCACCAGATTGGGGATGCCTATACAACGGCCAGGCCTCAGATCGTTTGCATCGGCCCAATTGGAGAAGCCAAATCCAGTCTGGCATCTTTGATTCACGGCAGCGGCTGCAGCAGCCTCGTCAGCGGCTATGGCTCGATTTTCGGGGCGAAGAAATTAAAGGCTATCAGCGTGACAGGGACTGGCAATGTGAAGATGGCTGATCCCAAGGGCGTCCTTGATGCGAGATTGGCCGATATGCAGACACCGATATCGTCAGGACAATTCGGTCCCGCAATACCCGGCAGTGGTTCCTGTAATCCCTGCCTCCGTGCCGACCGTCGACGCGACACATTATATGGCGGCGAAACCATGTGCACCAGTCAGTTGTGGCTGGGCGATCGTGGAACAGAAGCTGCAGACCGCGCTGCCGGAGCATTGATGAAATACGGAGCCAGTTCCTGGGCGGCTCATTTTACAGGAGCGTTCGAGTCGGACGTTCCCGATGCGCCGGAGTTTTTCCACCATAAAGTACCGATGGAAACAGGAATCGGCTGGTATCTGCGTTACCTCTATGAGCAGGGGGTGCTGGGTCCGGGTAAGCAGATCGAATCAGCTCCGCTGCCCATGGACCAATGGGGAGAGTTGGTCTTCCGCGAAGCGTTTCTTGATGCGATAGCCCGGCGCGAAGGGATCGGCGACGCCATAGCCGAAGGCGTCTGCGAAGCGGCCAAGAGATGGGGGAGGCTGGAACAGGACATGGAGAACGGCGCCCTGCGGTTCCCGGCCTGGGGGGCTACAGGGCATTGGACCATGCCGTACGTTGAATGGGCCTATAACTACCTGCTCGGAGCAGGAGATCCCAGTTGGCATGGGTTCAGCTCGGCAGTCGGGACTTCCCGTGATGGCACTCCTATTGAGAAGGTTCTGGAACGGCTTTCTGCCAGGGTAATTCCTTACAATGGAGATATCTTCATGTTCAACTATGCCTGGAAAGGAGATGAGGCCAGAAAAACCGGCATTTATTCGGAGCATAAAGCCAAGGAAGTGGCCTGGACCCGGCATTATGCAAGTTTCTGGAACGAATCTATGGCCTTCTGCGAATTTTTCCTTCCACGGCTGAACACGGTCACTCCCGAAATGGAAATGAATTATTATCGGGCGGTTACAGGCAGCAAGAGTTCCTTTGCCGATACGATTGAAATCGGCAGGAAGATCTGGACCTTGGAGCGGTCAATTCGAACCATGGCCGGGCTAAGCCGGGAGCAAGAAGTGTTCTTCCCCTACATGTACAGGCCCGGAGCCGGCGGGATGGCCGCTTTTGGTGGAGTCCCGGTATACGAAGATGGCAAATGGCGTTGGGATGACCTCCCGGATATGTACCTGGACAAGGGTGGCGTAGAGGAATTTAAAACCCACTTCTATAAACTGGAGGGCTGGGATACTGCCCACGGCTGGCCAACAAGAAAGACGCTTGAAGGCTACGGGATGAAGCATGTAGCCGACACAATGGAAAAGAAAGGTAAGCTTGGCGCATGATTTCCTGATGCATTAATCCCCTTTTTTTAAGGGCAGTACCTCCAATACTACCCTGATTCAACTCAGTAGGAGCACCTTTAGTGCTCCTGCTTTTTTAAATATATTGTGTCATGATTCTGGCAGGCGGTTAAATATTGCACTTGACTCAGCGGGCCAAAAAAAAGATCTGCCCATATTTACAGAAGAAGTTAGAGTAAGATATTAAGATATAATATCCATCAATCATAATTGACATGCATAGTAAGCTTCCCTATAGTTACTCAAATATAATATAACGAGTGCTCCCTGATTAAACTTTTATAAGGATAATAACATCATGAAAAAAAACATTATAATTGTACTGCTGATACTGGCTGCTGTCTTTATCTATTTCAGGCAGGAGAATAAAAATTATTATGATATGGTTAATGCGGTTTCAGGGGCCACGCCGCTCGCTATAGCAAAAGATGTCCCTAAGGGTGTTTCACTTGTTATTGACGGGCTTGTTAAACAGGAATACAGGTTTAGTGCATCGGCCCTTAATGGCTTTGCATCAACAAGAATCAGGACAAGGGAATTTACCCCTGATGGTAAATTCCTTGGGGCATATGCATATACAGGCATTCCTGTATTTAACATCCTTGAGGGCATTGCGCCTCAAAAGGATAAAGATGCACTCTTTAATCAACCACTGGATATCCTTGTAAGGTTTATATCCTCTTCAGGTAAGAGTGTGGGGTTCACCTTTACTGAGTTGATCATGGCTGATGACAGCCTGCCTGTTACCCTCGCCTTTTACAGGGAAGAGATTAAACCCACTGCAGATAGTGTTAAAGATACCTATGATAAAAATATCTTTAATGGGCTGCTCGCAGGTCTCAGGCTTATTGCCCCTTCTGAACCGGATGTAAGCCGATACCTGGATGATGTTGTGAAGATTACCTACACCACCCTTCCAGCCCCGGATAACCTGCTTCCAATTCGTAAAAAGGCTAAATGCGTAAGCACTGCTATTACTTGCATAGATGGAGGAAACAGATATCAGGCAGCATTTGAAAATATACCCAGGATAGAAAAAAAGGAGTGGGTGCTGATAGGTCACGGGCACGGGTATGAAGATAAGGTGGACTCAGAGGGTTTCGAGTTAAGGGCCTTTCTGAAAGCCAATTTTAAAGAGATCACACCTGATGACTATTTTCTTTTTGTGGCTTGCGATGGGTACAGGTGCCTCTTCTCATGGCATGAAATATTCGCTGTGGAAAAGGGTAAAGAGATCATGATTGCTGATTCAGTTAATGGAAAATTACCTGAAACCGGTTACAGGCTTGCCCCAACCGCAGATTTTTTTAATGACAGGTCAATGTGGGGCGTGGCATACGTTGTTAAGATTAATGGTAAACTGAATTAGCCAGCGGTCGAGATGTTGATTAAAAACAAGGCGTATTATATAGTTAATACCACTTCTGGGCAGAGTAAAATTTGGTGGCATTAAAACTTTTTCAGAATTGTTTTATTCAGGTATTAAAACAGGTAAATACTATGAAAAAACATGAATCGGATATAGATGACCTTGTTCAAAAAATTGGTGCAATTATTGAAGGAACAAAAGGTCTTGAGCAACAGGCTGTGAAACTGTATTCAGTTGAAGTTGAGACCATTATAAGAGAGCGGGATAGGAATCCACAGCGTATTGAACAATGTCTTGATAGCATGCTTGGTTTTTGTTTCGATGATGGAATGCTGCTTTTATATAAAAAACTCTGCCGGTACTATTATTACATCAATCCGAAAGCTACAGTTTCCTATGTTTATGCATATCGTGAAATGTGGGATGAGCAGGAGTCAGAGGAATCCAAGTCTGAGTGATTGATAATTAACTACCTATAACCTAGCTTTTACCTTTCAGTTTTTCCTAACAGCCTATCCTGCCCGACGTAGCTTCTCCGACCGCCATAGCTTTAGCGAAGGTTGTTGGCGGAGGCGGGAGCCTATCTTTCTAATTGATCATTGATATTTGCTCATTGATAATTGATTACTTTTCTGCTAATACAAACCCGTCAAATAAATAAACAATCCCACTACTGTCCCAACGTTATTTAAATAAATTCAATTGGTTGCTATCCTGTGGGATAACTTGTTTATAATCTTGATCTGAAAGTGCCTGATATAGTGGTACTTTCTCAAATAAACTAACACTTAAAATCTGTAAAATTGTATAGAGACTTAAATCCAG
>JAAZBV010000075.1 GCA_012513605.1 Desulfatiglans sp.
CTGAACTATTACTTGAACATGTAATACTACGCCATTGTTGCTATGAAGAACGAAAAGGAAGAATCAACTATTACAAACATTTAAACCATATTTGTCGCTTAGCTTGACGCCAATGCGCCTTCGCGGGTATGACTAATACAGGTTCACAGTACTATGTGAGAGATAAAATGCTTATATTCATCAAAACACGCAAAAGATATCTCAGAGTTCCTCTTTTATTTATCTTGTTTTATCTTTATGTCACCCCCTGCGGGGGGCAGCAGATTACCGAAAATATAATTGATACAACATCTACATGGATCAATCAGTGCCGCACCCAAAAGGACATTGAGACACTCATAATAGACCAGAAGTTAAACAGTGTTGCTGCGTCGCATAGTATGAAAATGGTTGAACTTGATATGCTCTCTGACAGTAGTAAGGAATTGGGGACGCCATTTGAAAGGATCAAATCAGCAGGTCTTACAGATATAAACAACCTTGTTGTTGTATCAAAAGCAAAAAATATTGACCTCCTGCAAAATCAACTGGAATCCCCTGAAAACCTTTTAAAAATACTATCCCCTGAAATGACCCATATGGGTATCGGTGTAAAGCAGGATTCAGCGGGTGAATTCTGGCTGACCATTCATATGTCTGAACGGGCTATAACCTTTGCTGAATTTATCCTCAGTCAATCCTACACAGAAGATGCGCAGCGTTCCATTACAATTAAAGGTAATAGCTTATCCAAAAGGATAAAGGTTATACTCGCCTCTACTGAAACCTTATATCCAAAGGTTGATGTTGATCAGATTATATTGCCACAACCCAATGGTGATTTTGAGATTACCTTGAATTTTGGTGAAGCAACCGGGAGTTTTGATTTTGAATTCTATGTGGAAAAGGATGGGGGCTATAAACTAATGAATTTTTTTAACATCAGTATCTGATAATTACAGTCGATGGGTAGAGAATAATAAGTGGTTAAACGGGCATTCGTATTTTTTATTATTTATTTAAGTCTGTTCATTCCAGGCACGGCATGGGGAACACTCCACTATTATTCAGGGAGTATGGAGAGCCGCTTTGAGATGAAGCATACCTATACTATTATAGTCCCAACAGGTCTCTCCTCTCTTACTTTAATCACCACGCCGCCTGATAACTATGTCTTACCTAACAATACACAGAGTATCACAGAAAGGAATTACACATTTTCTGTAACACCTTCTGTGGAAGATTCTACAGATACCTATGGAAATGATTTTAAAAGGTTTAAATGGACAAATCCAAAGCAGGGCACTATTACTGTTACTGATAGTTATATGGTTACAACAAGCTCTGACTGGAACAGATTTGTGACAAGTGATAGATTCCCGTTTGACAGTTCAGGTCTGCCTGACTTGATCACAGCATACATGAAGCCTTCAGGCGAGGTACAGTCAGATCATCCCATTTTTATAAACCTGGTAAATTCCCTCACAGCCGGTCTTACTACCCAGTGGGAGGTATTGAAGACCCTGAACGGGTGGATTATGGATAATATCTACTATGGCTCAAACCCATATGGGCACGACGCCCTCTCCACCTTTGCGTTAAAATATGGCAACTGCGCCAACTATGCACATATAGCCCTGGCTATGATAAGGGCAGCAGGGATCCCGGCCAGGATTACACATGGATACTCACTGCATAAATCCTATTCTCTCCCCACAGGGAGTGCCCCGGTAGATGCAGACTGGGGAGAGGGTACCCATGCATGGATAGAGGTCTATTATCCCTCTCTCGGGTGGGTGCCATATGATCCGCAGCGCGATCTTCATCATGTAGATACCCACAGGGTACTATGGGGCAGAGGGTCAGATGCAAAAGGTATCGTCGGAGGAACATACTGGACCTTCAGCTCTGTTCCTTCAGGGTACCCTAATACCTATCATTCCCTGAATGTTAACTGGATAGAAGATTCTATTGCACTCTCTTACATAAAATCCACTAATGAAATCAATTCAAAATCCTTTAGCTCGAAGGTAACATATATTGATTATGATGCAGACAGTGATGAAGACAAAATTTTAGACTGGTGGGAGCAGCAGATTATTGATTATAGTCAAACTGATGAGATAACCAGTTTTGCGGATGTCCTGCCCGAAGATGACTTTGATGGGGACAACTTTTCCAATATGAAGGAATATCAAAAAGAGACAGACCCGACCGATCCAGATTCACATCCGCCAAGGACCATGCCATGGCTTATGTTACTGCTGGATGATTAGATACCGGTTGTTGTAAGGGTTATTTCGATTTCCATCTCTTGTAAAAATATTCCTCTACGGTTTTGGCTCGGTAGGGTTTTCCCAGAAATGTGTTTCGGCATCCCATATATGCTCCGCACTCAAACGGCTTTGCTTCATGCACCGAACACATGTCTCTATCATCTATGAATATGCAGCGCCCCTTTTCCTCCGCATAATAGTCGGGCGCAACAGTGCCAGGGTTGGCAATGTATCTCTGGCCTTTTTTCTTGGCAGGCGCAAGCGCATAGGCTGTATGGCCATTGCTTGTTACAGGCACCCTGACAAGGTAGTTTTCCTTAAGATCATCAATAGAAATTCCTAAAAATTGTGAAAGCTTAAGTATGTCATCAGGTACTAATCGACCCGGATCATTAAGGCATGCGCTTACACATTCCTTACAACTGCAATTTTCCAATTTTTATTTTCCTAAAAGCCCCATCGCCTTTTCAACAATATTTTCTGCGGTGAACCCGAATCTTTTCATTACAGTCCCGCCAGGTGCTGAGGCGCCAAAGGTATCTATACCTATTATTACACCCTTTTCACCAGCGTACCTCTCCCATCCCATTGACAGCCCTGCCTCAACTACAACACGGTTTTTAACATCAGGAGGGAGTACCTTGTCCCTGTATTCCCTTGGATTTTCATTAAAGAGCTCAATACTCGGCATGCTTACTACCCTGGCCTTAATACCCTTTTCAAGAAGCTTATCCTTTGCGGCAAGTGAGATATTAACCTCAGAACCTGTTGCGATAATTATAACATCGGGTGTTCCATCTGTATCGGCAAGAATGTATGCACCTTTTGCAAGCCCCTCTGCATGGCCATATTTCTTTCTGTCAATCACCGGGAGATTCTGCCTGCTCAGGATAAGGGCTACAGGCCTATCTGTAGTTTTTATGGCGAACCTCCACGCCTCTTTTGTCTCAGTCGCATCGGAAGGCCGAATAACAATAAGCCCTGGGATAGACCTTAAACTAAAGATCTGCTCAACAGGCTGATGGGTTGGGCCATCTTCACCCACAGCAATACTGTCATGGGTAAAGATATATTTGACAGGCTGTTTCATGAGGGCAGCAAGCCTTATGGATGGCCTCATATAATCTGCAAATACTAAAAATGTCCCGCCAAAAGGTATGAGCCCCTTATGAAGGGCTATGCCGGAGAGGATTGCTCCCATTGCATGTTCCCTTACCCCGAACCTGATATTGCGGCCGGTATAATCCCCTTTCTGCATATCATGTGATGATGTGATCATGGTATTGTTTGACGGCGCAAGGTCTGCTGAACCGCCTACAAGGTTTGGTATCTTCGGGGCAATGGCATTCAGTACCTTTCCAGAGGCGGCCCTGGTCGCAATGCTTACGGTTGGGTCAGGAAAATCGGGCATGGCACTTTCCCATTCAGCACCTAGTTTGTTATTCATAGCATTCATTAAGGTCTCTGCAAGACCAGTGTGCGCCTTTTTATAGGAGCTAAACAGGTTGTTCCATGCTGCTTCCGCCTTTTTACCATTCTCCATACATTTTTTAAAATGGGCGGTTACCTCGCCAGGCACATAAAAGCTCTCTGTCTCAGGCCAGCCAAGGTTTTTTTTCGTAAGCCTTATCTCTTCTTCACCCAGTGGGGAGCCATGTGCATCAGAGGTGTCCTGCTTGTTGGGGCTGCCATAGGCGATGTGTGTCTTTACAATAATGATAGATGGCCTCTCTTTTTCATCCCTGGCATTTTCTAGTGCATCATTAATGGCATCAAGATCATTACCATCAACAACCCTCTGCACATGCCAGTTATATGCCTCAAACCTTTTAGCAACATCCTCTGTAAAGGTGAGGTCTGTTTTGCCTTCAATAGTGATGCCATTATCATCATATATGCAGATCAGCCTTGACAGACCCATGTGACCTGCAAAGGAGGCTGCCTCAGAGGTTATCCCCTCCATAAGGTCTCCATCCCCGCACATCACATAGGTGAAGTGGTCAACAATATCAAAACCCGGCTGGTTATATATTGATGCAAGGTGTCTTTCGGCAAGGGCCATGCCCACGGCATTTGTAAAACCCTGTCCGAGCGGGCCTGTGGTCGTCTCAACACCAACAGTGTGACCGAATTCCGGGTGCCCCGGTGTTTTGCTTCCGAGCTGCCTGAAGTTTTTAAGCTCTTCTATGGTAAGGCCGTAACCTGTAAGATGCAGAAGGCTATAGAGTAGCATGGATGCGTGGCCCCCTGACAGCACAAACCTGTCCCTGTTAAACCATGTTGGGTTTTCAGGGTTATGCCTCATGATTTCGCTCCACAGGAGATAAGCAGGGCTGGCTAGCCCCATGGGCGCTCCGGGGTGGCCTGAATTTGCCTTCTGTACCGCATCCATTGCAAGGGTCCTTATGGTGTTTACACATGTGTTATGAATTTTATCGTTTTTAAAGAATTGCCCCTTTGACATTGCTCTTATCTCCTGTCCTTTTATTAGTAAAATCAGTCGGTTTCTGATAGCTGCCTTTAAAGAAGGAGGCGACTATCAACCTGTAGCTTTATTATTAAGTATGCTGGTCTTGGATTTAATCTGAATATGTCGCCCTGTCAAGACAGTTTCTCCGGTAAAAAATCATTTGAAAAATAAAAAAAATAAAAGAAAGGTTGATTAACAGGATTTTTTAAACTATGGTTTTTCCCCATCATATATAAAAGACATCAAATCGTCTTAAAAAAATAGAAAACTTTTTGTTCAGAGGAGAGGCTATGAGTGCAAATGAAATACTCGATATGCTTATGGGCATTGTTCAAACAAGCGGGGTGGCCAATTTTCAGTTCAACCTGATTATCATGTGGATAATAGGCCTTCTTTTTATGTATCTGGCTATTGCCAAAAATTTTGAGCCGCTATTACTGCTGCCAATCGGGTTCGGTATCTTTATTGTGAATTTCCCACTGGTGCCTTTGATGGGTTTTACAGAAGAGGGGCATGCCCAGTTGCTGCAATTTTTCTATCGTTACGGTCTTGAGTGGGAGATCATACCCTGCGTAATATTCCTTGGTCTTGGCGCCATGACCGATTTTGGCCCGCTAATAGCCAATCCCAAGACCCTTATCATAGGGGCTGGCGCTCAACTCGGGGTGTTTGTCACATTTACCGGAACAATACTGGCAGGCTTTACACTTAAAGAGGCCGCATCAGTCGGTATTATTGGTGGTGCAGATGGCCCTACAACAATATACCTTACGCAGCATCTTGCGCCCCAGCTTCTGGGTGCAAACGCCCTTGCGGCATATTCATATATGGCTATGGTGCCCCTTATCCAGCCCCCTATCATGAGGCTTTTTACAAGCCAGAAGGAAAGGCTGATCAAGATGAAACAGATGAGGGCGGTTTCAAGACAGGAAAAGATTATTTTTCCCCTTGTTACAGTAGCAATTATTGCACTTCTGGTTCCATCGGTTGTCCCCCTGATGGGTATGTTTATGCTGGGTAACCTGATGAAGGAGAGCGGTGTGGTGGCAAGGCTTACTGATACGGCCCAGAATGCGCTCATGAATATTGTGACTATTTTTCTTGGTATTTCAGTTGGTGCAACTATGCATGCGGATGCCTTTTTGAACCCTAAACCGCTGTTTATCTTTGCCCTGGGGCTCGTAGATTTTGCCGTATGTACTGTGGGGGGCATTTTAACAGTTAAGATAATGAACCTTTTCCTGAAGGAAAAGATTAACCCGCTTATCGGTTCCGCGGGTGTCTCTGCTGTGCCCATGTCAGCGCGCGTATCAGAGCTTGAAGGCATTAAATATGACAAGAAAAACCACCTGCTCATGCATGCAATGAGCCCGAACCTGGCAGGTGTTATAGGTTCATCAGCAGCAGCAGGCATGTTTATAGCCATGTTTAATTAAATTAAATATATTCTTATAAAGGTATAAAAAATGAAAAGAACAATATTTACACTGCTTATGCTTATTTTTCTTCCCGGGTTTTTATATGGCGGGGCGGATATGCCTAAGGTGCCCTTAACCGATGATTCGCAGATCATCTCGGAAAATGAGGAAAAGCTTGAATTTACAACAGGGCTGTCACATGATGATGCCTTGGCCTTTTATAAAGAAACATTCAAGGGTCTTAAGGATATCAATTTCCGTGACTGGAAAAGTGCCACATATATAGAGGATGACAGCAACAGGCCCTGGCATTCTGTGCTCATCTCCAAAAAAATGGAAGATCAGAAGACCAGGATAGTTATTTCTCAGGACAACTGGAGCTGGATAACAGGTACACTTATCCTCAGGTTTATTGGTGTTTTTATGGTCCTGCTTATTTTGTATGTGGGCCTGAAAATATCGGGGCTGGTAATAAGCCGGGTTGTAAACAGGAACGCTGCAAAGGCAGCCGCAAAGTAGAAATAATAAAAAAGATCAATCTGCCCCATAAGGGCGGATTGATCTTTTCAAGAAAAGTAATCTGATTATCTGCGAGAATTATCTCTGTTATTCTACAGTAACCAGAACAGCATCTGCCTCAACCGTATCACCGTTCTTGCATTTTACCTCTTTTACGGTACCGGTGTAGGGTGTAACTACCGGTAATTCCATCTTCATTGCCTCAAGGATCAATACCTCGTCATCTTCGGTAACCTTATCTCCAGGTTTTACCTTTACATCCAATACCTTGCCGCCCATGGGTGCGATTATTTCACTCACAATAGACCCTCCATTAACTTTTGTTTATAAAATATAAAATTTAAAGGATATAAACCTTTTTAATCTGCATTTGTCAAGGCTAAATTTTTAGATAAATTCAGGTGAATGGCACACTATTTGAATATAAACTTGAGAGTGCTTGACTTAATATATGTAATTAAGTAATATCAGGCAATTTTATATTAACCTGTATAATTTTTTGTAAATAAGAATCATATTTTCTCTAATTATTATGACTGCTAACAGGAGATTCTTCTATGCCCCAAATGTACATATGGGTTGCCGAGACTAAAAGAGGCAGAAAACTTAAGGGTGAGCTGGAGGCCGCATCTGAACAGATTGCAATGTCCCAGTTAAGGAAAAGAAACCTTAAGGTCTTGAAGCTTAAACCAAAACCCAAGGATATCTTTGAAAATGTCGCCTTTATGCAGCCAAAGGTAACAAACAAGGATTTAGTCATCTTTACCAGGCAGTTTTCCACAATGATCGATGCGGGGCTTCCCCTTGTTCAGGGGCTTAATATCCTGGCTGAACAGGCTGACAACCCCAAGTTCAGGTCTATCCTGAAACAGATTACAAAGGATGTTGAAGGGGGTTCAACACTTGCGGAGGCGATGAAGAAGCACCCCAAGGTATTTAATGAGCTGTTTGTGAACCTTATTGCGGCAGGCGAGGTTGGCGGTATACTTGATACCATACTACAGCGTCTCGCGACATTCATTGAAAAGGCAGCCGAACTTAAATCAAAGATCAAAGGCGCCCTTACATACCCGATTGTTGTTGTATGTATCGCCTTTATTGTTATTGCTGTTATCCTTATATTTGTTATCCCTGTTTTCCAGGATATGTTCGCGAGCTTTGGTTCTGCCCTGCCTGCACCCACTCAGATCGTCGTAAATATGAGTGATTTCATGAAGGGCAATATTCACTGGGTAATTCTGGGGATTGCTGCTCTTGCATTTGCCTTTAAACAATACAGGAACACAAAGGGAGGCAGGAAGACCACTGATAACATAGCCCTGAAACTGCCTATCTTTGGGGATCTCTTAAAGAAGACCGCAGTTGCACGGTTTACAAGGACACTCGGCACCATGCTCTCGAGCGGTGTGCCTATCCTTGATTCCCTTGAAATAGTCGCAAAAACAGCAGGTAATGTTGTTATTGAAGAGATTATCTATGAGGTTAGGGGGAGCATAGCTGAAGGCCAGACCATTGCTGAGCCGCTCTCTGAAAATGATATCTTCCCCGGAATGGTTATTCAGATGATATCTGTCGGTGAGGCGACAGGCGCACTTGATACAATGCTTGAAAAGATAGCCGATTTTTATGACAAAGAGGTTGATGCCGCTGTTGATGCCTTAACCGCTATGCTGGAACCGCTCCTCATGCTGTTTTTAGGCGGGGCTATCGGTGGACTCGTAGTTGCAATGTACCTGCCTATCTTCTCAATGGCAGGAGCTGTTGGCTAGATTTTTCTTATGGTCGATACAGACCCTGATACCGGTCAGACTGAACTGAAAGGGAGGCTTCAGAAGCTTATGCTTCTGAGACTCCTTTTTGTATCTGTTTTGCTTGGTGTATCCATATTTCTGCAGGTAAGGAAGACAGAGACCTATTTCGGTGATATCCAGACATTCCATTATCTTCTTATTGCGACAATATATTTCCTGACGTTTGTTTATATAATTTTTTTAAAGGCACTTAAGAATCTTGTCAGGCAGGCATATCTGCAGCTTATTTTTGATTCCTTTTTTATTACCGCTATCGTCTATGCAACCGGCGGCATCGGGAGTATCTTTTCATTCCTTTATATACTAAACATAATCAATGCGAGTATTATTCTATACCGCAAGGGGGGCATGGTAATCGCAAGCAGTTGCAGTATATTATACGGGCTGCTCCTTGATCTACATTATTATGGTGTTATTGACCCTCCTGGCCCGGGCTATGATTATCCTTTTGAGTATCAGCCATCAAATATCTTTTTTATTATAGTGGTAAATATTGCCGCCTTTTATATAGTAGCCTTTTTAAGCAGCTTCCCCTCCGAGCAGGCGAAAAAGAGCAGGGCAGAGCTTAGAGAAAAGGAACAAGACATCTCCAAACTTGAGGCGCTTAATGAATGGATCTTGAGCAGCATTGCATCGGGGCTCATAGTAACAGATGAGCAGAAGAGAGTAATACGCCTTAATCCCGCAGCAGAAAAGATATTCAGCCTTGCAGGCAAGGATATCAGGGGTAAAA
Organism: Desulfatiglans sp.; assembly: GCA_012513605.1. Classification (NCBI taxonomy): domain Bacteria; kingdom Pseudomonadati; phylum Thermodesulfobacteriota; class Desulfobacteria; order Desulfatiglandales; family Desulfatiglandaceae; genus Desulfatiglans; species Desulfatiglans sp. The sequence goes on from JAAZBV010000075.1 coordinate 9,207, forward strand.
TGATATCGGATATCCTTAAGTTATCAAATGGATTCCTTGATGCTACTGCTCTTGAAGATAAATCTGCTTCAGACGCTCCTTATAGTTACAGTGATTTTAATTATAAGAATAAGTTGGGGGAGACACTTTCACTCAGGCTCTCCAAGTCTCCTTTGATCATACCTGATACAGACCAGAAGGGGAACATCCTCCTTTTCCAGGATGTAACAGAGATGAAACGGATAGAAAAGGAGATAAAAAGGATCGAAGGGCTGGCCCTTGTTGGTGAGCTTGCAGCAGGGATTGCCCATGAAATCCGGAATCCAATGGCCTCCATAAGCGGCTCAATACAGATGCTTAAAGAAGAGATGGATACCAATGCGGTAAATAAAAGGCTTATGGGGATCATTTTAAGAGAGATAGACAGGCTGAATCACCTTATTAATGATTTTTTAAAATTTGCTAGGCCAAAACCCTTTGAGATGCGGAGATTTCATCTGAATGAATTGATAACCGAATCCCTTGAGCTTATTAAAAACAGCGGCAGGTGGAAGAAAAATATAATGTTAAAGACTGATTTAAACAGTAATGACCTGATGTTTTCAGATCCTGAACAAATAAGACAGGTGATCTGGAATGTCCTTCTTAATGCAGCAGATGCTTTACCTGAAAGGGGTTTTATGCATATAACCACAGGCAGGGTTAAGGGTGAAGGCCCCGATGGTATTATGCAGGATATGGTAGAGATAGTGTTCAGGGATTCAGGCAAAGGTTTCAGTGAAAAGGCCATGGTACACATGTTCTCTCCATTTTTTACTACAAAGGAGGGAGGTTCAGGGCTTGGGCTCGCAATGGTGAAGCAGATAGTAGAGGGGCTTAAAGGTTCAATAAGCGGAAGAAATCATCCTGAAGGAGGGGCTGAGATAATTGTCCGCCTTAAGGTGCAATAATTTATAGTTTTACAGGGAATGTTTAATATGGATTTTTTGAATAAAGATTATTTACTGAAGGTATCAAAACCCAGCAGGTATATCGGGCATGAGGTAAATGCGGTAATAAAGGATCATAAAGCAGTTGATGTTACTGTTGCGCTCGCCTTTCCTGATGTGTACGAAGTGGGGATGTCACATCTGGGATTAAAGATTCTGTATGGAATTTTAAACAGCCATGAATGGATTGCTGCTGAAAGGGTATTCTCACCATGGCCTGATATGGAAGATGAATTGAGGAAAAAGAGTATCCCCCTCTCCACACTGGAGTCTGACACACCTCTAAATTCATTTGATGTTGTCGGGATAAGCCTGCAGCATGAGCTTTGCTACACCAATATCCTTACAATGTTGAATCTTGCGGGCATACCATTTTTATCGTCTGAAAGGGATGACTCTTATCCATTGATTGTAGGAGGCGGGCCAGCCTGTTTTAATCCTGAGCCTGTGGCGGATATCTTTGATGCAATATTGATAGGAGACGGCGAGGAGGCTGTTATAGAGCTGTGCAGGGTTATCAGGGATGCAAAAAAGAGGAAAAAGGGAAAACGATATATCCTTGATGAAATGAGCAGGATAAAGGGCTTTTATATCCCCTCTTTCTTTAAACCCCATTATGACACAGATAACAGGTTCGCCAGCATGGAACCCCTTGTTAAGGGCTATGAGAGGGTTGAAAAGGTAATAATAGCGGACATGAACAGGGCATTTTTTCCTGTGGATCAGGTTGTGCCATGCGCCCAGCTTATACATGACCGGCTGGCTATTGAGATATCAAGGGGGTGCACAAGGGGATGCCGTTTCTGCCAGGCAGGCATTATTTACAGGCCTGTAAGGGAGCGGACCCCGGGTGATATCATTGACCTGGCTGACAGGGCCCTTAACTCCACAGGTTTTAGTGAGATATCCTTACTCTCATTGAGTGCCGGGGATTACAGCTTTATTGCCTCCCTGTTAAAGGAGCTTATGGACCGACAGGCAGAAAAAAAGGTGGCTGTAAGCCTACCCTCACTCAGGATAGACAGTATTGACCCTGCCTGGTTTGATGAGATAAAAAGGGTGAGAAAAACAGGTTTTACCCTGGCGCCTGAGGCAGGCACTGACAGGCTGAGGCGTATAATAAACAAGACGCTTACTAATGATGAGATAATAAAGACGGCCAGAGATGTGTACAGTGCAGGCTGGAAGCTGATAAAGTTATACTTCATGATCGGGCTCCCTGGTGAAACAGAGGATGATCTGTATGGTATTATTGATCTTGCCAGAAAGGTTGCCGCCTGTGCCAGGAGCAAGGGAAAGAAAGAGGTCTTGAATATCAGCGTTGCAGCATTTGTCCCGAAATCACATACCCCTTTTATGTGGGAGCCGCAGATAGGGTCTGAAGAGAGCATGAGGCGGATTAATGTGATACGTGATGCGTTTCAGGGACCTTTTATAAGGGTCAAGTGGAATCAGCCTGAGATAAGCTGGCTTGAAGGGATGTTTTCAAGGGGTGACCGCAGGCTTTTATATCCCCTGATCAGGGCATGGGAAAGGGGGGCAAGATTTGATGCATGGAGCGAATATTTAAATTTGGGCCTCTGGAAGGAGTGCTTCATGGAATCACAGATTGACCCGGCATATTATCTGCATCGCAGACGCGGTATGGATGAGAAGCTCCCCTGGGGACACATCTCGTCAGGTGTTTCATTAGAGTACCTTAAAGAGGAATATGAGAATTGCTTAAAGGAGATCACCACACCTGACTGCAGAAAGGGGTGCCTTGAATGTGGTGTATGTGATTTTAATGAGATCAGGCCGCGTATAAATTCTGAGTGGTCACTCACTGAAAAGAGGGGCGGTGGATCAATATCACCTGATGCTGCAAGGCAAAAATCAAGGCTCAGGGTAACCTTTACCAAGAGAGGCCCGGCAGGGTTTGCAAGCCATCTTGAACTGATCAAGCTTCTTACAAGGTCATTTAAAAGAACCGGGCTTGATATTGTGTTTTCAGAGGGGTTTCATCCCATGCCTAAACTTTCATTTGCCTGTGCATTACCGGTAGGGACCGAGAGCCTCTGTGAGACTTTAGATATGGAATTATATGGTCCTGTTAATCCTGAGCAGGTAAAAGAAGATCTGAACCACAACCTGCCCGAAGGAGTAAGGATATTGGATGTACGCGACATAACAGGCATATCAAAAGGCATGGCTATCAAGGAAAGTCATTATCACATGGGTGTTTCCGGTATTAAAATCGACCGGGAGTTACTTGAAGACTTCATAAACTCTGATAGTTTTGAGATCATCAAAAGGTCAGATAAGGGTGTTAAAAAGATAGATGCGAGAAAGATGGTTAAAAGTATCGGGTTTATTTCTGACAGTATGTTAGAGCTTATCGTTACACATACAGATGGACCGGAGCTTAAACCTTCCGGTATAATAGCAGAGATATTCAGGATAAACCCTGAAGAGATTTACAGGATAAAGGTCTTAAAGGTAAAACAGATAACAGGGTAAAGAGGCATGTCTGATATACCCTGTGCTCAATAAGACAAAGCAAATTAAAAGAAGGCGGGAAGGCATATGGCTAGTGAACTTATAATCAATTCCAGGCTTCATGAGACCAGGGTCGCCCTGGTAGAAAACAGTGATGTGGCCGAGCTTTACATAGAGAGAAAGACCGGTCAGGAACTCATAGGCAACATATACCGCGGCAGGGTGGTAAGGGTGCTGCCAGGCATGCAGGCCGCCTTTGTTGATATCGGCCAGGAGAGGACCGCATTTTTATATGTAACGGATGTGCACAGGGATATGCCTGATATTGACAATATCATGCTCAGCAGGTACCAGAACGGCTCTGATCCGGGAAAAGGTGAAGGCTTTGATGCGGAATATAAAAAGGAGCAGGAGAGACAGGTAAATATAGAGGATCTGCTTCGTGAGGGTCAGGATATTATGGTGCAGATCGCCAAAGAACCCCTTGGCACAAAGGGGGCAAGGCTTACATCATACATTTCACTTCCCGGAAGACACCTTGTCCTGCTGCCAACAGTAAACCATATCGGCATATCAAGGCGCATAGAAGACCAGGAAGAGAGGGAGAGGCTTAAAAATCTGGTGAGGGATATCAGGACTGATGAATCAGGTTTTATTGTGCGTACTGTAAGTGAAGGCACTGATGCAGGCAAACTGAAGTCAGAAATGGATTTTATGCTGAAGCTGTGGAAGGATATCAAAAACCGCATGGTAAATTCCACTACACCAGGTCTTTTATACATGGATCTCTCAGTCACGCTCAGGGCTGTCAGGGATCTTTTTACCAGAGAGGTGGATAGATTAATAATTGATGACAGTAATGAGTACGAAAAGATAATGGAGTTTATTGATAAATTTGCACCTGCATTAAAAAACTCCATAGAATTCTACAGCGGTGATGATCCTATCTTTGATGTCTACGGCATAGAAATGGAGATATCAAGGGCCCTGGATAATGTAATATGGCTCAAATCCGGAGGCTATATAATAATAGAGATGACAGAGGCGCTCACATCCATTGATGTGAATACCGGGAGTTATGTGGGGAAGCGAAACCTTGAGGAGACCATACTCAAGACAAATCTTGAGGCGGTTAAGGAGCTTGCATACCAGCTGAGGCTGCGCAATATTGGCGGCCTCATAGTTATCGATTTTATAGATATGGAAAAGATTGAAAACCGGCAGAGGGTATTCACCGCCCTTACAGAGGCATTAAGTAAAGACAAGGCAAAGACCAATGTTTTACCCATGAGTGAACTTGGCCTTATAGAGATGACAAGAAAAAGGACAAGGGAAAACCTGGGGCGCTTTCTGACTGAGCGTTGTCAATATTGTGAGGGGAGGGGAGTAATAAAATCTAAAAAGACCATCTCATATGAGATATTCAGGGACCTTGAGAGAGAGCCCCCGCCTGTATCGGAGACTGATGATAAGGTCTATGTGGAGGTCAATCCTGAAATAGAGAACGTGATCAAGGAAGATGAACAGCAGTCCATAATGCTTCTTGAGAAAAAGATAAAGAGAAGGATAATCATTTTATCCCGGAATGATTTTCATATGGAGCAATATACTATCAGCACTTAAAAAAATTGATTTAAGCTGTCAGCTATATTTTTATTAAACCACTAAACACACTAAAAACACGAAAGTAATAAAATCTTTTTTATTTTTGTGTATTTCGCCTATTTCGTGGTTACTGAAATTTTTCTCCTTTGATCTTTCCCTGTCCGGGCGTAGCTAGTCCCCACTAGATAAAAAATCACGAAATTCATATGCCCGGTATGAACAAGGCAGACCAGTTCGGAGTGTTGAAAAACTCAATGAATTACTGCATGATGTTTGTCTTGAAACTGATATAGTAGAATCAAGATAAAAGAATCAGCAGGCAGTCAGCAGCATATAGCCGATAGAAAACCTTCCACTTTCCGGTATAAAGCAGAGAAGAGTATCACCTTTCCGTATTTTATCTGAATGGAATAATTCTTCCAGAATGATATAGATTGATGCTGCGCCTGTGTTACCCTTGTATTCCAGATTCGTAAACCATCGTGATTCAGATATGCCAAAACCTATTTCATTCATCCGGTCAAAAAGAGGCTTGCGGAAATAATTGGATGAGTAGTGGGGCAGGAACCATGAAATTTTATCGGGGTCCAGGGAATATTTATTTACAACATGTTTCATGGCCCGGTTTACTGAAACAGTTACTATGTTCTCATTTAACAGCTTCACATCCTGCTTTATATTGAAGACGCCCATATTAACGGCTTCATGGAGTGATGAAAATTCCCGCCACCCTTTTGTGCTATTATCATTAGAGGAGCAGGCCCCTGCATACATGCATGTATTGAATTCATTGGCATAGGAAAGTATTTCTATCCATTCTATTTTCAGTGACAGGCCTTCTTTACGAGGACTGCCAGATAAAAATACCGCACCGGCACCATCTGATAACATCCACCTTAAAAAATCCTCTTCAAAGGACAGTACAGGCCTCCTGTTAATTTCATCTATTTTTTGAGGATCTATGGATTGCCCCATTTGTGATTTAATATAGGATGAGGCTGTTTCTGAACCTGTAGCAACTGCATTCTTGGAAAATCCCATGGCAACATTCATGCAGGCAATTTTAAATGCGGTTACTCCCGATAGACATATGCCCGAGGTGGTAACCACCTCACAGGGACCAATACCGAGCTCACCCTGTACCATTAAACCGTGTCCTGGCATTATCTGATCAGGGGTAGAGGTACCGCAGCATAAATGCTGGATTTCATTAAGTGAGAAACCGCTGTAAGGATTCAAACGGCGTACCGCCTCTGCGGTGAGTTGGGCATTTGTATGGCTTTGTTTTCCTGAATCAAGATTGATAGCATAGTATCGGGTTTTTATATTATTATTCCTTAATACAAGTTTTCGTGTCCTTGAGGGGATATTGTTTATCATTCCCAGAACAGCCTCCATTTCATTATTGGAAACCGGATTGTTCGGAAGGAATGCTGAGATATCGTTTATATATACATCCATATTCTGTTTCCCTATATTACTGGCGCCTTATGACCGGTTGAAATAAGTTCTGAAAACTTTTCGTAAAAGATATGCTCCTCGAGCCTTGTTGGAATTACCGCATTTGTCAATGTATAATAGTCAAGATCATCATTAACTATTTTACCTTTAAGCTTATTGTATAGAGGGGTTCCGGGGATCGGTGTAAGTATTGTAAACATGGGCAGATCAATTTGATTATCATTCACGAAACGGCTGAGCATATCAAATTCGCCTTCATTATAATCAGGGTCAACAATGAAATCACCAATTATTGATATCCCCAACCCCTTTAATATACTGATAGCCTCTATATTTTTTGATAAGTCGCTTTTTTTACCCATTGCTGAAAGGCGTGAGTCATTGATCTCTTCAAAGCCGACAATCACCGCCCGTAACCCTGCTTTTTCCCAGGCTTGAATCATCTCAGGATCCCTGACAATTGTATCAGCCCTTACATCTGCAAGGAACTTTTTTCTGATACCCTGTTCAATTAATTTTTGGCAAATAAGTTTTGAATGTTCCGGGTTGCCGAAGGTGTTGGCATCCACAAGCCTTATAAAGGGGATATCGCCCATTAATCCAATATCTCTCATTACACTGTCTACTGTATGGGTAATATATTTTCCACCGGTCTGGCCTTTTATGGAGCAAAAGGAGCATCCATGGGGACAGCCATAGGCAGTGACTACAAAACCCATCTGAATCCCAAGCTTGGGTAGATAGTAGCTATTACGGTAGTCCTTTACCAAATCATATCGGGGAGGCATCTCTTCCAGAAGATCGGCTTTACTATATTTGCGGAAGATATATTCCATGGGCCTGCCCGGTCGTGTTTTAATAACCCCGGGAATTTGTGTAGTGTCTCTCCTCATTTCAACATTTGATACGAGTTCGAGCAGACTGCCTTTTCCAAGGCCTAAGACTATATAATCAATATCAGGCAGGTTAAAAAATTCAGGGCAATTGCTGGCATGGATACCGCCTACAACGACCAGTGCGTTAACACTCCTCTTAATGGTCGTGGCAATACTTACCATTGTATTGGCCTCACATGTCATACCTGTTATACATAGTATATCAGGAGAGAAATCCTGGGCGATCTCTGCTAGATCATTTTTTTCGGTTTTAAGATCGACAATTTTTACATCATGATCGACCAGCGCTCCTGCAAGCACCTCAAGAGACAGCGGCTCTCCTCGGAGTATCTGCTTCAGTGAGTCGATGCCATATCTTTCTTCTGGAATACTCTTGCCGCAGTTTGGTGGATTTACAAGAAGTACTTTCATGTCAGAACTATCTATCCTGAGTTTCACTTCTGACAAAGTCAGCCAGGGTTTTTAATGATTTCAGTATGCGCCTGGCCAGCCTTTGATTATCAATCCGGACAGTATACTGAGACTGGATAGCAACAACAATTTCTACAGAATCAAGTGAATCCAGCATTAAAGGAGAATCTGGTCCAATCAAGGGATCATCAGGCTTTATCTCTTTTTCTGGAATGTCTTCTACATTACAAACCTCTATGATTAAATCCAGTATTTCCTTCTCTAAAGAACCTGCTTCCATATTTTTTGCCGGACAATCCTGATCTCAGATTAAAAACATTATTTCTTTTTTTCGCGAATAACTGCCCACAAGGCTATACCCATAGCAACTGAACCGAAAAGAATAAGATATAATGACTGCAGAAAAACCGCCCGGATACCTCCTCCCCTGACAAATATTTCAAAAAAGGCATCCAATCCCCATGAAAAAGGAGACAGGCTGCTAATTTTCTGCATTAATTCCGGCATAACGTAAACCGGAAACATTACACCGCCAACTGCTGCCCCAATAACAACCGATACTGATCCGAACATCGATCCCTGTTCATATGTTTTTGCGACAGCCCCAACCATTAGTCCGAAACCTGTTGCTGCAAAAGAAACGCTTAATACAACCATCAGCAATGCGGTTGGCGCAGATCCAAGTTCCAACGGCGGAAGCCCCTGCAGGGGCAGCAATGTCATCCCCACCAGAAACATCAATACACATTGAATTATACAGACTGTTATATATGCTAAAATTTTACCTGTAAGTAAAGTTAAAAAAGAAACCGGCATTGTAAATAGTCTGGTTAAAGTCCCCTCCTGTCTTTCACGAATCAAGTTGCCGGACAGGGGAACAACAATAAAAAACATTCCAAACAGGGTCCATGCAGGGATATTGTGCTGTACTTCATTTGGTATCTTCCTGGATTTTCCTGTAACGGCCACCTTGAAATCTACTTTAAGGATACTTTCTCTTTTAAAATCTTCTGAAAAATTCGCAATTACGTCATTTAGAGGAGTGCCTCTTTGCAGCCTGTTATCATATAAAGTCATTTGAGGGGTTTTAGATAAAACATCAAGCAGATTTGTATATCCTTCTTTGGTTTCTATAGCAAAGATTGCGCCTTTTACAGACTGTTCAACAGCTGAACGCCATGCTCCCTGAACAACAGGGTCATAATACAGTTCCAGACCAGGCTGACCCTCATTTAATTCAGTCTGATTTACTGTTAACCCTCCTTTCGTAAAATGTGTTTCTGTGTTTATTCCTGTATCTTTAAATTTCTTACTGATCCCCGCTGGAATAAACAGGCAGAACTGGTATTCACCTTTCGCAACTTTATCAAATGCCTCCTGTTTATCGGGGGCATGGCCGTCAATTTTACTGATCATCTCAATAGTTGGGATTTTAGAAAAAAATATCATGATCTGCTCTGACACAAACCCTTTGTCATGATCCACAAGAAGCATCCTAACCTGGGGGCTGTTAAGGGTTATCATGACATTGTGCTGAACTGAGGTAATAGCAAGCAGCAATATGGCAGGCATAATAAACAGTACAGCAAGGCCTGCACGGTCACGCCATAAAAGTAGAATTTCTTTATATATAATAGCAAGCAGTCTGTTCATAAATAATATTATTCTCTTATTTGTTTACCTGTAATCGACAAAAAGAGATCCTCCAGGTTTTTACATTCCGGATTTTCCGCTATCAGCCTGCCGGGAGGTCCTTCCGCTATACATTCCCCGTTGTCTATAATGATGATTCGGTCACATAGCTGTTCAGCATCTTCCATATAGTGGGTCGTATAAATCATAGTCATGCCATTTTCCTTCAGCCGTTTCAGCTTTTCAAAAATAAGTTTTCTTGTCTGCGTATCAACACCAACAGTTGGCTCATCCAGTAAAAGTACCTGTGGTGAATTCATAAGCGCAGTGGCAATATTAATCCGGCGTTTCATACCGGATGATATGTGCTTGACAAGCGAATCGCCTCTATTTACCAGGTCAACTGCCTCAAGGCATTCTGCAAGCCTGTTTCTAAGCATTTTGCCCCATAAACCACACAGACGGCCGAAAAAAATAAGATTCTCTTTAATTGTAAATGTTGGATATAATGCAATTTCCTGAGGTACAAAACCTATTACCCTGCGTACAAATTTGGCATGGGTGGACACATCTATTCCGCATAAATGTACTTTACTGGTTTGAGGCTGAATGAGTGTTGATAATATCGAGAGGGTTGTTGTTTTACCGGCGCCATTCGGACCCAGCAGTCCGAATACTTCTCCTTTTTCTACGTTAAAGGAAATACCTTTTAAGGCGGGGACACTAGAGCCCGGGTATGTATATAGCAGGTTGTTGACTTCGATTACCGGTTGTCCATGTTGGATATCTTGGGATAAAACCGGTTTCATTGATGAATTACAGCCCTTTCATTATGATTTTTTATCCAGCTGGAAGCATCTTTTTTAATCTCTCTGAATATTCTTTCTTCCCGGTCAGCGCACTCGATAAGGATTAAGGATGCGTTGCTGAAGACATTTTTGTTGTTATCTCTCCCTTTACAGATACGTGATGCAAAAAGGGCAAATTCACGCCACCTGTCACCAATCAAAGTTATTTCATTTGAAAGATTATTCAGTTTTTTTACACCAAGAAGCCCTGCTGTTTCCTGCAAAAAGGCAGAAAATATATACCGGAATCCCCCTCCGCCCGTGCCTATCTCCTCCTGCATTCGGATAACATGACCAAGATACTGAATGGCTTTTTTATTCCCAAGCCTCTCAGGCCATCTGGATATTTGATGTGCCAATTTTCTAATGCCTCCCACGCCAAATAATCCGGCTGAGGGTAAAAGCATTGTCCGTGCTATTTCCCGCATCCCTAAAACTGCAGCCAGCGGTATGTCAGCCTCTGTCACCTGTTCCTGAATGTAATACATGTGGCCCCTTGGCGCCAGCGCACCCTGTGCAAAACGTGCTTTTACAAGATCCCTGTAATCACATTTTACCGGATATTCTATAACCGGATCACTGATCAGATAAGTATCCCCCTCTTTACCGTATACGACCAGGTTGTGTGCATTAAAATGAAACCGCATGGCTGGTGGAAAATAAGGAAGCCAGTAAACCCCTGTCTGGAGTCCAACCGGATGCCCATTTAAAAGGGCACGATCCAGCTCGTCCATTGCCTTTTGCGGGGAATGGAATTTTTTCCGCTCAAGCCTTATTCCAAGTCGGGAAGCACATTTTTTTATAATACCTCCTGGGTATTTTCTATATGTAATAAGAGGAAGGTAGTTGACCCTTATAAAAGGGAAATATCCAAAAAACAAACCTCCGCCAATACCAAAGGCCATTGATTCGGATAAAGATCTCCCGTTATGAGAAAAGAGATTAGCGGTAACACCGCTTTCACAATGTGCGGCGTAATTGTGATTAAAGGAGATCTTCATTCTTTTATTTTCTTTTCTTTTTTCAGCATCTCCAATGAGGTGTATACCTTTGAGGTCTGTAATAATTCATCAACAGATGTCATAAATATAGAGGCATAACGCTCAAGCAGATCAGGCTTAAGTTTTTTAAATACAGATGGTTTTAAATGCCTTCTTACCCGCCATTTTGGTAATTTTACATATTTTGAAAGTAATGCTACATCCATCTGATTTTTTTCCATATAAAATGCAAGAACGCTCTTTTTCCCCAGGTTTATATCCATGGAAACCTGATCTATCCTTTCATAAATATATTCCCATGCCTGGATATTTGCTACATTTACCGGATCCCAACCTGTGCTTTTACCAACTATATATTTTCCGTCTTCCTCAAGTACATAACAGGCAATTCGTCTGCCATTCAGAATCTTATCATCCTGAGGGATATCTTGCATTTTCATTTTTATCTATACCAGAGAAATATCAACGAGCCTGCCATTGAGGCGTTTTTATAAAAAACAGGCATACCAATTCAGCATTTTTTATAGGGTATATATGGATTTTATCTATGTGTCAATAAAAGGTCAGGAAACCTAATGATTAATTTATTCTGAAGGAAAAGGAAAAACGAAACAAATAAATAAACAAAACCATCCACGTACTGATATGAGTCAATACGTGATGCGTTACCCATTAAAGTATACGTCAAGGGAAAAGCACCTCACCATTATAAGACAATATGCAGTTTTTCGATTGATGTCATAGCCCCGAACTACCCGGATGCATGTCGAAGCCTGCTTTTTGCGCAACATGAAGCCGATTATTGGCTTAAGTTTTATTAACGGATCTGCTTAAGTCCCACATCAGGTTCAAGGTCGTTTAAAGCGCACCTCTCTACCAGTCCTAACCACTAAGAAGCTCTATTACCTTTGATCACACCTTTGGCGTGACAGTTATTACTGCACCAGAAAATCATCGGTAAAATGACGTGTCCATTAGTTATATTCAGATCCTGTGATTGTTAGCCAGACCCTTATTAAGATCACGTCATGAGCAAATCATGTCATGAAACATTTCTCTGCTGTGTTATACTTTATATCGTACGGCTGAGGTCATCTTTTTTGGTAATTGGGCTGGATAAATGATAACAGGGTATAATATCTTTCAGAAACAGGATTACAGAACCCTTGGTTTTAATTTTACCTTTCACGGTCGTTCCGATCTCCCCGCACACCAGATTCTCATAAAAATGTCTAATGAAATTGGAATTTTTTACCGATACATAAAAAGAGGTTTAATGGAGGTTTTTAAATGGCTATTAATCCGGTAGGAACAGGCAGTTCGGCATTGGCCCTGCTGATTGCATCTGCTCAGACAGAACAATTGAAAGAGGAAAAAGATATTAAAGTGATGAAAGAGGCACTTAAGACCCAGGAAGATCTGATGACCGGTATCCTTAAGTCTCTGGGAATAGGACAGAATATTGATGTGGTTGTGTAGCTGATATTCTTTTCAAAAAATTTCCGAACTGAATAAATATTAAAGGGCGCTGAATCTCAGTCATGCGCAGTTCACAATTAAATCTGATAATAGGGGTAGACACACCCGCCTTCGCTTCTTTTATAAGGGCCATGGCGCGGCAAGCAGGTCTACCCTACTATCCCCAAAAGGTATCTATCTTAAAAAATCTATCACTATATTCAGTATCCTTCTTATGGGTTCTGCTGCGCCCCATAAAAGCTGATCACCTACAGTAAAGGCAGTGAGGTATTCAGGGCCTAACTTCATCTTCCTGATCCTGCCTACCGGCACGGTGAGTGTCCCGCTCACTGCTGCCGGTGATAGGCCGGCTAATGTAGAGGGTTTGTCATTTGGTACAACCTTTACCCAGTCATTTGCCTTTGCAATAATATCTACCAGCTCATCAATGGGCGCATCCTTTTTAAGCTTTATTGTGAGCCCCTGGCTGTGACACCTCATGGCGCTCACCCTTACACATATGCCATCAACCGGTATGGGTGTCTTTGTGCCGAGTATCTTGTTGGTCTCAGCATAACCCTTCCACTCCTCCTTGGTCTGGCCCGATTCCAATGCGGCATCAATCCAGGGTATAAGGCTTCCTGCGAGCGGGGCACCAAAGAATTCAGTCGGAAACGCCTTGCTCCTCATCTCATTTGTGATGAGCCTGTCAAGCTCAACCGCTGAAAGATCAGGGTTATTAATGGCGCCGATCGCTGCCATCTGGGCTACCAGCTCCTTCATGTTATTGGCACCGGCCCCGGATGCAGCCTGGTAGGTCATGCTTGTGATCCATTCCACAAGGTTATTTTCAAACAGACCGCCTATGGCCATAAGCATAAGGCTTACTGTGCAGTTTCCACCTATATATGACTTTATTCCCGATTTTAATCCATTATCAATTACAGCGCGGTTTACAGGGTCAAGCACTATGATGCTGTCATTTTCCATGCGCAGGCCTGATGAGGCATCTATCCAGTAGCCTTTCCACCCTCTTTTTTTCAGTTCAGGATATATCTTTTTTGTATAATCGCTGCCCTGGCAGGTGACTGCTATATCAAGAGATGCAAGTTTATCAAGATCATAGGCGTCCTGAAGCGAAGGGGTGCTCATACCTATATCAGGCCCTTTCCCGCCTATATTGGATGTAGTAAAAAATACTGCCTCATAATCATGAAAGTCTTTTTCCTGGATCATCCTTTCCATTAATACGGAGCCTACCATACCCCTCCAGCCGATAAAGCCTATTTTCAACATAATTTTTCTCCCGGGTTAATTGGTAAAATACCTGATTACAGGGGGAATACGATAAGGATATTTTAATGTTCTTTCAAGTGAAAAATTATGTTGCCTTAAAAAATACAGATTTATATTCTTTTTTATATTCAGCAAGAATAAATTAAAGAATTTTTAATTGACCTTTTATTGATATGAAATCTATAATAGCGTTTACAAAAAATGGCTTTATACCGATAATATAGACATTATTATTTTCATACCATTTCAGGTGTATTTTTTCCTGAAACAATCAGCGTAAGATAATTTTAGTTTTATAATATAACAACCGGGGCGTTTAACATGAAGAATTCTCTTGCGATAATAATGGCTGGCGGCAAAGGCGAGCGTCTGATGCCTCTGACAAAAGACAGGTCAAAACCCGCAATACCCTTTGGGGGTATATACAAGCTTATTGATCTTACCCTTTCAAACTGCATCAACTCCGGCATTTACAAGATAATCGTGCTGCCACAATATAAGTCACAGACCCTTATGCACCACCTTGAACAGGGGTGGAATATCTTTAGCCATGACCTTGGTCACTACCTAAAGGTTGCTCCCCCCCAGATGATGACAGGTGAAAAATGGTATCAGGGTACAGCAGATTCTATTCGACAGAATGTATACCTGATAGAACAGGAGAATCCAGCCCACATACTGATCCTTTCAGGTGATCATGTATACAAGATGGATTATACTCTTTTCAGGGACTACCATGAGGCCAATAATGCGGATGTGACCGTATCGGTAATCGAGGCAAGAAAGGAGCTCTCAAAGGAATATGGTGTGCTTGAGGTGGATAACAGCTACAGGGTTACAGGGTTTCAGGAAAAACCACATAATCCAAAAACCATCCCGTCGGATAGCTCAAGGATACTAGCCTCAATGGGGATATATATCTTCAGGGCGGAGGTGCTTCTTGATATCCTGAAGCAGGATGAAAAGCCTGATTTCGGTCATGACATCCTTCCCTATATCCTGGATAAGCTCAAGGTTATTGCCTATCCCTATATAAAGCAGAACAGGATAGGTGATATGGTGGTTGAAACCGATGAGTCAGGGAACAGGAACGAGGTGTTTAATAAGAGGGCAAGGGACTCAGGTTACTGGCGCGATGTGGGCACCCTTGACGCCTACTGGAACGCAAACATGGACCTTACCGGCGTAGACCCGTACTTTAACATGTATGGCAGGCTCTGGCCCATACGCACAAACCAGCGCCAGTTTCCTCCTGTAAAAACGGTCTTTGCCCAGAATAATTCCGAACATCCCAGAATGGGCATGGCCCTTGATTCCCTTGTTGCGCATGGCTCAATACTCAGCGGCGGGGTAGTGAGGAACAGCGTCCTTTCATACAACGTGCTTGTCCAGAGCTGGTCCAGTGTGGAAGAGTCGGTACTCATGGAAAATGTGGTTATTGGTAGGCATGTAAAGATAAAAAAGGCCATTCTCTGTGAGGGTGTAAAGATACCTCATCACATGGAGATAGGTTTTGATCCAATGAAAGACAGGGAGCGATTTACTGTTACCCCGAGGGGGATTACCGTGGTAACAAAAGAAGACCTGAAATAACCGATGATGATCACCAACTTTATATGAGGCAGACAAAATGAAACCATTACAGAAATATAATGTTGTTCCGAATCTTCCCACTACCCTTGAACCCCTGCGTAAACTGGCTTACAACCTGCGTTTCAGCTGGCGGGGTGAGATAAGGGATATATTCAGGCGCATAGACCCCGGCCTATGGACAGAGTGCAGGCATAACCCGGTTCTAATGCTTGGCCTTGTGAGCCAGGAAAGGCTTGTTGAGCTTGCAAAGGATCAGGGTTTTATGGCCATTCTTGAAAGGATTTCACAGGATTTTGAAAGGTATCTCTCCAGGCCAAGGATACAGTCACTTGATTATAGCCCTGAAAAGGAGTTCAGGGTGGCCTATTTTTCTGCCGAATTTGGTCTTGCAGGTTGTCTTCCCATATATTCAGGGGGTTTAGGCATCCTTTCAGGTGATCACCTGAAATCATCGAGTGACCTCAATATCCCCCTTGTTGGTGTGGGTCTTTTATATCAGGAGGGCTATTTCAGCCAGTACCTGAGCAATGACGGCTGGCAGATGGAGAGCTATACTGTTAATGACTTCCATAATATGCCTGTAAGACTGGTAAGGGATTCCGATGGGAAACCTTTACAGGTATCGGTTGATTTCAAGGGTGAAAAGGTCAATATCCTGGTCTGGCGGGTGGATGTGGGCCGCATACCCCTTTATCTCCTTGATACCAATATCTCTTCAAATTCACCTGAAGCATGCAGGACAACGGCCCAGCTTTATGGCGGTGACAGAGAGATGAGGATCAGGCAGGAGATTGTCCTTGGTATCGGAGGCATAAGGGCTTTAAAGGTGCTGGGCATAGATCCGACAGTTATCCACATGAATGAAGGGCACTCTGCCTTTTCCGCCCTTGAAAGAATAAATATCTACAGGAGAGAAAAGGGACTTACCTTTGATGAGGCGAGGGAGCTTGTTATAGCCACGACCGTGTTTACTACACACACCCCTGTGCCTGCCGGTAATGATGTGTTTGACCCGTCCCTTGTGCGGACATACTTTGAGGAATATGCCAAGGAGCTTGGTTTAAATTTCAGGGTGCTCCTGGGTTATGGAAAGATTGACCCAAGAAACGAGGAAGAAAAATTCGGCATGAGCACACTTGCCTTAAGGCTTTCTTCCCATGCAAATGGTGTGAGCAGGCTGCATGGAAGGGTCTCGCGCGCAATGTGGCAGAAGGTATGGCCGCGTCACCCTGTTGAGGATATCCCGATAGATTATGTTACAAACGGTATACATGTACCAACCTGGATCGCCAGTGAAAAATCTGCCCTCTTTGACAGGTACATGGGGCCTGACTGGGCAGAGGACCCTGATAATCAGCGGGTATGGGCACAGATAGAAAATATTCCGGATACTGAAATATGGCGGTATCATGAAAGGTGCAGAGATCATCTGGTTGCCTTTTGCCGCAGGATGCTTGCGGAACAGATGAAACGAAGAGGTGCAACCCCAACCGAAATAATGAGTGTCAACGATGTACTTACACCCGATGCAATGACCATAGGTTTTGCAAGGAGGTTTGCAACATACAAGCGCGCCACCCTTCTGTTTAAAAACCCTGACAGGCTGGCCAATATCCTTAATAATCCCGAATTTCCTGTCCAGATAATTATTACCGGAAAGGCCCATCCGCAGGATAACGAAGGCAAAGAATTTATTAAGACCATTATACATTATGCGAGTGAAGAAAGATTCCGCAGGAGGATAGTATTTTTAGAGGATTATAACTCCCATATTGCCCATGTGATGGTTTCAGGGACTGATGTGTGGCTTAACACCCCCAGAAGACCCCTTGAGGCATGCGGAACCAGCGGAATGAAGGCCCTTGCGAATGGTTCTCTAAACCTGAGTGTCCTGGATGGGTGGTGGGATGAGGGATATAAAAGCGATTATGGCTGGGCAATAGGCAAGGGTGAGGAGTATGATGACCATTTTGCCCAGGATAATATAGAAAGCCGCGACCTTTATAATCTCCTTGAAAAGGAGGTTGTGCCTCTTTTTTACAGAAGGGGAAGCGATGATCTGCCAAGGGGCTGGATAGAGAAGATGAAAGCAGGTCTTCATGACCTTGTACCTGTGTTTAATTCCCACCGGATGGTGCAGGAATATACTGACCGTTTTTATCTCCCCTGTTCAGCCAGATATGACAGGCTATCTAAAAATGGTTATGCTGAGACAAAAAATCTTGCCTCATGGAGGCAGAAGGTCATGACAGGCTGGAGCAGTGTCTCTGTAATCGAAGTCAGGTCAGGGAACAGCAGGGATATCCCGATCGGTGAAAGGTTTGAACTAACTGCAAGGATAACCCTTGGAGAATTATCAACAGATGATGTAACAGTCGAGGTTTATTTCGGAAGGCTCAATCAGAATGGGGATTTTTCTGACAGGAAGACAAAGGAGCTTGAGCCGGATGGTCTTGATCATGGTGTCCATATCTTTAAAGGCTTTATAGATTGTCAGGGTACAGGACGCTTCGGTTATACTGTACGCATCATGCCAAGCAAGAAAAGGCTCGAAAATCCTTTTGTAATGGGTCTTGTGGAGTGGGCGTAATAAATTCAAGATTATATATTTTAAATTTGAAATCTCAAATTTCAAATTCTATATGGGGGATACATTGTCATCTACTCTCAGCAGCGAACAGATAACTAATCTCACGGCAGGGAATCTTGCTGACCCGTTCAGTATACTGGGCCCTCATTATGAAAATGACCACCTTGTTGTAAGGGGTTTTATACCCGGTGCAAAGAATATAACAATCAGGGGTCTTGTTGCGGATCATTCATCCCGATCTGCACGGGTTGAAAGGAGCGGGCTGTTTGAGGTGATTTTCCCATCTGAAACCATGATAAAGCCCTATCGGCTGGATGTGGAGTTCAGGAAAGGCAACAGGTCATCTTTTTTTGACTGCTACTCCTTTATGCCGATCCTTAGCGATTTTGACATGTACCTTTACGGCCAGGGCAACCATTACAAAATATATGACAGGCTTGGAGCCCATATCATTACACATCAGGGGGTGAAAGGCACCCTTTTTGCCGTATGGGCACCGTCAGCTAAGAGGGTGAGCGTAATAGGTGATTTCAACCAGTGGGATGGCAGAAGGCATATGATGCGTAACCGGGGCTCATCAGGTATATGGGAGCTCTTTGTCCCCCATCTGGGGCAGGAACTTTTATATAAGTATGAAATCAGGACCAGGGATGACGTTATACTTGTAAAGGCTGATCCATTTGCATTCAGGTTTGAACAAAGGCCAAAGACAGCAGCAGTGGTTCACGACCTTGAATGTTACACATGGAAGGATGCAAAATGGATGACCGAAAGGAAGAATAAAAATCTTCTTGATAAGCCGATGTCTATATATGAGGTGCACCTTGGCTCATGGAGGCGCAGGCCTGAGGAAGACGACCGGTGGCTTACTTACAGCGAGGCCGCTGAAGAACTTATCCCCTATGTAAAATCAATGGGATATGATCATATAGAGCTCCTTCCTGTTGCCGAGCATCCCTTTGATGGTTCATGGGGATATCAGGTTGCAGGCTATTATGCGGTCACATCAAGGTTTGGCAGACCCGAGGAATTTATGGCATTTGTTGACAGGTGCCACTGTGAGGGGATAGGTGTAATACTTGACTGGGTACCTGCCCATTTCCCGAAGGACTCATATGCGCTTGAATATTTTGACGGTACACACCTTTATGAACATGAAGACCCGAGGCAGAGGGTTCACAAAGACTGGGACACCCTTATATTCAATTATGGCCGTAATGAGGTCAGGAATTTTCTAGTGGCAAATGCCCTTTTCTGGCTGGATAAGTATCACATAGACGGGCTCAGGGTGGATGCGGTTGCATCAATGCTCTATCTTGATTATTCAAGAGACGAGGGCGAATGGATCCCAAACAGGTACGGCGGCAGGGAGAACCTTGAGGCCATCGAGTTTATTAAAATCCTAAATAAAAAGATATATGAACTTTTCCCGGGTGTAGTAACTATAGCCGAGGAATCTACAGCATGGCCGGGTGTTACCCTGCCTGTTCATCTGGGAGGCCTTGGTTTTATGTTTAAATGGAACATGGGCTGGATGCATGACATGCTCACATTTATTTCCAAAGACCCGGTTCACAGAAAGTATCATATGGAAAATCTTACATTTGCCCTCCTGTATGCATTTCATGAAAATTTCATTTTACCCCTTTCCCATGATGAGGTGGTTCACGGAAAGGCAGCATTACTCTCCAAGATGCCAGGTGATGACTGGCAGAAGTTCGCAAACCTGAGGCTCCTTTTGGGTTACATGTTTGGAGAACCGGGTAAAAAGATGCTTTTCATGGGCAATGAGATCGGGCAGTGGAGGGAATGGGATCATGACCAGTCCCTTGAATGGCATCTTTTGCAGTATGAAAACCACCAGAAGGTGCGGGATTATGTAAGTGAGCTTAACCGGGTATACCATCAGGAACCTGCCATGCATGAGGTGGATTTTTCACATACAGGTTTTGAGTGGATCGATTTCAGGGATGCTGACTCATCTGTTGTTTCGTTTTTACGCAGGGACAAAAAAGGGGGTATACTCCTTTTTGTATTTAATTTTACACCTGCTCCAAAAGTAAATTATCGAATTGGGGCCCCTGTTCATGGATTTTACAGGGAGATTATGAATTCCGATTCCAGGAATTTCGGAGGGTCGGACATGGGGCTAAAGGGTGGCATACACTCTGATAATATTGAATGGCATGGAAGGCCCTTTTCTCTGAATCTCATAATCCCGCCTCTTGCCATGCTTATTTTAAAACCGGACTGGAAATAGAGTTTTTTCATCAAACCGTGCTTGATTCCTTAATAAAAAAAGTATAAGAATAGAGGATTATTTTTAATGCCGGCTGCATTAGGGCTGGCCAAATGTCTAAATTCTGTTAATTTTATCTCACAGTATGTCTTATTAAAGGGGTATTGATGGAGGAGGTCAGCATTAAAAAATGTTACTTGATGACAGCATCCTGAACGACCTGGCGATTCTTGTTGTAGATGATGAACCGGATATTATCGAGACCATTGAAGATGAGCTTTACATGTGCTTCCTGCACAAAGCAAACGATTTCGAGACGGCCTGTGAGTACCTTTCTAAATATAACTATGACATAGTAATCCTCGATATCATGGGGGTAAACGGCTTTGAACTTCTGAAAAAATCGGTTTCAAAGGGTCTCCCTACTGTTATGCTGACTGCCCATGCCCTTACACCGGACGCATTAAAAAAGTCCATACAACTGGGCGCGGTATTTTTTCTTCCAAAGGAAACCCTTCCTGAACTGAGATTTTTCCTGGAAGAGCTTGTGGAAAACAAGTTTATGCCAAGCTGGATGACATTTTTTGAAAGGCTTGGTGTATATTTCAATAAATATTTTGGTCCAAACTGGAAAGAAAAGGACCAGTTTTTCAGGGAATTTGAAGAGAGTATTAAGATAAGCGAAAGCACAAAAAGTGAAGAGGATATATAAATCCTGACAGATTAACCATGCACACCGGATAATCTTTTGCCCGGCAGCATGCTCGACCAGTTATTATTTGATTTTGTTTACAGGGCCGGCTTGTGCATACCATTTCAGGTAAGAGCCATGGATCAGGTATTACTGCTCAGTATTTCATATGAACCTATAAAGGTGATAGACTGGAAAAGGGCTGTCACCATGCTTTTTTTAGGCAAGGTAGAGGTAATAGAGGAGTATCACACCAATATCCGCTCGGTAAGTTTTACCGTGAAACTCCCATCTGTCGTGAGGCTCCTTAACTCAGTTAAAAGAAACAATAAACCGGTGAAATTCTCCAGGCAGAATATCTATGCCCGTGACAGGTATAGATGCCAGTATTGCGGAGAAAAGTTTCAGGCAGAAGAGCTTACATATGACCACGTATTGCCCAAATCCAGGGGAGGCAGGACAGAATGGGCGAACATAGTTACATGCTGCATCGGCTGCAACCGAAAAAAGGGGGGGCGAACCCCAGGTGAGGCATCAATGAGGCTGATGAAAAAACCTGTCATGCCATCATGGGTGCCTGCAATAAGGATAACAATAGGCTTCAGGCATATCCCAAACACCTGGAGGGAGTACCTTTACTGGAATGTGGAGCTGGTGGAATGATAAAAACAGGTGCAGGGCTCAGGGCGCAAGGTTTAAGGGAATACAAAAGCCATGTCCCTTTGGGGTGCATGGCTTTTGTATTTTAAAAAAGAATTAAACCAGAAACACA
Source organism: Desulfatiglans sp. (assembly GCA_012513605.1). Classification (NCBI taxonomy): domain Bacteria; kingdom Pseudomonadati; phylum Thermodesulfobacteriota; class Desulfobacteria; order Desulfatiglandales; family Desulfatiglandaceae; genus Desulfatiglans; species Desulfatiglans sp. The sequence continues at coordinate 31,146 of JAAZBV010000075.1, forward strand.
GTCGGGATATCCCTTAATCTCGCGATGTCCATAATCTTCTCTTTCACATTAAAGCCCTTTGCACATGTTACCGTGCATGTATCACAGTCTTCACAGGCGATCTTTTTAATGTTCATTGAATCAAGGGTTATCCTGGCCATCTGCATGTTTTTATACCCGTGTGCGTACATATAACTGCGCATAAATGTCGGGATATGTTGCCCGGCCGGACACTGGGGTAGACACTCTTCACACTGGTAACACAATAACCCCGCCTTTTTATTAATATTGTTCAACAGGCTCCTCTCCGCTACAGTCATTTTCAGGTTGCTCATGACTGCAATGGTAGAATGAATCTGATCAAATGTCTGCCACCCGGGTATTATAGTGGTTACATTTTCATCCTCCAGTGACCATTTTATTGCAGCAGTAATCTCCTGTTCAGAGGCCTTTTTAGGTGGCCCGCCAAAGCCGCCGCCAACCACGCCTGCGACTGTTTTCATGCCGATTATGCCCAGCCCTGCCTTGGCCCCTTCTGCAATGGCCTTTTTAAGATCATCAATATTGGGGTAGGTCGGGTTGTAGGCAACAAGCGCCACATCATATGCCTTGCTTTCTATGGCGGCCCTGATAACTTCGGCCTGGTTCTGATGGGTTGAAACGCCTATAAAGCGTACCCTGCCCTCCTTTTTTACCTGTTTCATCGCCTCAAGATATGGTTCGAAAAGTGTTGTCTCCCTGCTGCCTGGTCCATGTAGGTAAAGGATATCAACATAATCCAGTCCTATACGTTTCATACCTTTATCAAATTCATTGATAAAGTCCTGTGGTTTAGCATTTTTGTTTAAGGTTCCGAACATGATCCCGGGCATGGATACCTTGGTTCCCAGCACAAATGAGTCCCTGGGTTTGTCCCTGAAAAAATCACCCAGCATGCCTTCGCTCCTTCCCTGGCCGTAGAGCGATGCCGTATCAAAGTGCTTTATACCTGCATTGTATGCAGCTTCTACCAGTTTCGGGTTCATGGTGTTCATTACACCCATGCTTATTATCGGGAGCTTAACCCCTGTATTGCCAAGGGTGCGGTAGATGAATTCCGGTTGTTTTTTTTCTTCAGCAGCGTAGACATTTCCTCTCATGACAGCAGGGAAGACAGATGCCCCTGCAAGACCAGCTATACTGTTTTTTAAAAATTTTCTGCGGTTTTTATCCATCATTATATTATCTCCTGTTTTAAAAAGGTTAATTGATCTATAAAGTACCCTGTTAAAGGGTTTATTTTAACCCTGATATTACCTGGTTGATTAACCCATGGTCTATCTTTGCATTATCAGGATTCAGTGCGCCAATAATATATTTCCCTGATACTGAGATCAACATCTTCCCCTGATACTGATCATCAACTTCATGTATGCCATCCTTTATGAGATCCTTTTTTATATTTGCGGCTTTCATGTATTCGTTCAAGGCCTTTTCAAGGGCAGCCCTGTCAGGTGTTTCAATAATAAACAGTTTGTAGGATTTTGCATCTGTGTCCTGATATTCAGCAGTAAATGCCTTTGTAAAAAAGGAATAGCCCAGGAAATCCTTTGGTATGTACTCCTCCCTGTTTGCCACCTTTGCCTTTACCGGAAATACAGTAATCATTGCAGGCGGGGCTGTCTCTTCTTTAAGTAACCCTGATACCTTTTTAGCTGTAGATGTGAGGTGTTCCCTGTCTTTTGCGCCAAGGTTATATCCAGCTACCTTCACATAGTATCTGCCCTGGTAAAAATTGAGGTATCCTTCCATGTAGGCGGCCTGCGTCCCGATATCAAGGTATTCGCATTCATATGGCCTTTCCTGGCTAAAAATGCCAAAGCTGTTGTTGACTGTCTGCTGGTCATATATCTCAACAGTGATGGTGTTTTCATCCTTATCTTTATACTGCTGGAGGTTAAGACCGTTGAAATCATACATGAGGTAAAGCTCTGCAGCACCGTTAATATATTCAAAAAGGTTATCGGGCCTGTAACTTACAACCTCATTTGATCTGGTAAAACCCGCTATATCAGGAAAATGGGATTTATTACCAGGCTTTTCCCCTGACGCGCAGGAGAGGGCCAGGGAGATGACAACGAACAACATAACTGAAAATCTTTTAATGGACATAATTACTCCGGGGTTTACAGGTTAATCATAAGACATAGGTATAACCGTAAGGATTAATATTGATAATGCTTTTAACATTTTTAAGCCCGGGATTCAATAAATAGTGATGGTCATAACTTTTATTCCGGTGAATAGACCCACCTGTAGTTGATTGGTCTCAGGTGGCTTGAATCAGGTCTTGGATGCAGAAACTCATCAATTACCTTCAGCCAGTTATAGGCCGGTTTGATCTTCCTGATCTTTCCATCCTCAGGTGGCCTTGAATATTCTGTGTAGTCATACACTGCCTCTGAGACACCCACATAATAGCCCCTGCCCGGGAAGAGATATGCATTTTTAAATCTATCTACATCCATTTTTTCCTTTGCTGCAAGGGCTGTTATATGGGCATCAGTAAGCTGAATCAGGAAAAATTTAGAGACCCCCCTCTCTGAATATTTGACCATTGTCCTTGATTCGGAACTCGATATATATATGGTGCTTATAACTGAAAGCCTCTTAAGAAGCTGTGATGCAATCAGGGCGGCTGTCCGTCTGCCCCCTGCGCTGTAGTGGGATCCATAATATTCAAACAGTTTATTCTGTATAACCCGTGCATATTCATCTCCATTTTCATATAGATTGCCCTGGATATATCTCAGGTGTTTTGCCAGGTCCTCTGCTGCATCTGTTATGGGCCAGTCTATCTTTACATGAAAATGGGTAAGGGCATACCTGTTTTTCTTTTTCACGGTCGGGTCCTGCTGAATAAGGAGGGCATAATCTATGGATGAAAGCTCCTCAATAAAATCAAGAAAGGGTTTGTTATCAAAATATTTGATATTATTATTGAAATTTTTATGCAGTATAAAATTTGGCAGATCATCCAGATTCCTTTTTATGACTTTATTTTCAGGAAAGAAGCGGATATAATTCTTTAGCGACGGGTCAACAACCCCTTCGCAGAAAATTATTATAAATGTGTTGAAGAGTTCCGACTCCTTTTCCATCTTTTTGGATTTTGGCCTTAACTCGCTTTTGTCTACAAAGCTGTATTCAACATCATTTTTCAGGTAGTTATTGAAAGAATCAATAAGCGATATCTTAATTAACCGCAGCTCAAGTGAATCTCTCATTATCTCATATAATGATCTCCTGAGTTTTTCGTAGTAATTAAGGCGTTCCCTGTAGAGCCACATAATAATTTTCTTTAAATAAGTAAATTGTGATATAAAAAACTATGCTAAAATATATTTAAATAAGGTTAATGTCAAATGAAAATAGAAAAATATGAGTTAATAATGCAAAAACAATCCTCCGTTTATACCATAAATGGGGGGAATATATGAAAAAAGTATTTCAAAAGGCAGGGGTTATCGGGGCAGGTGTTATGGGCGTTAATCTTGCTGCACTACTTGTAAACTGCGGAATTGATACCTGCCTGCTTGATCTTGTGCCCCCTGCCTCTGATGAAAATAGAGATATTGCAGATAGCGCATACAGAAACAGCGTTGTGACAAGGGGGCTGGAGCGTGCAAAAAAGCTGAATCCCCCGCCATTCCTGAAGCCGGAATATGCAGAGAATGTCAGGGTTGGCAATATTGAGGATGATATTGCCCTGTTGAGCGATGCTGATATTGTTGTTGAGGCTGTAACAGAGGATATAGCTGTAAAAAGGGGTGTTTATAAAAGGATAGAGGGGGTGCTTAAACCGGGCGCTATTGTTACATCAAATACCTCTGGTATCCCTGCATCAAGATTGTGCGAAGGGTTTTCTCCATTATTTAGAAAACATTTTTCGGTTACCCATTTTTTCAATCCCCCGAGATTAATGAAACTTGTGGAGATTATACCGGGGCCTGAAACGCTTCCTGAGGTTACAGGTATGCTGGCGGAATTCTGTGAAGGGCGACTGGGGAAGAGTGTGGTTTTTGCAGGCGATACACACAATTTTACAGCAAACCGTATTGCCATGTTTACTACCCTTAATAATGTCAGGGTTATGTTAGAGCTGGGTCTATCTTTTGAGGCCATTGATGAGCTTACCGGCACGGTTATAGGTTTTGCAAAGAGTGCTACATTAAGGACAACAGATATTGTCGGGGTTGATACGCTCATTCATGCGGCAGAAAATGTCTTTGATAATCTGCCTCTTGATGAGAGGCGTGACCTGTTTGCTGTGCCCGATTTAATCAGGCGTATGGTTGATAAGAGGTTGTTAGGGGATAAAACAGGGAGTGGCTTTTATAAAAAGGTCATTCACGATGATGGCACAAGACAGATACTTGTGCTGGATACAGAGAATATGACATACAGGGCAATGATGCCGGTCAGGTTTGACTCCCTCACGGCATCAAAAAGATTCCCTGATATTTCTTCAAGGATAATGACTCTTTATTATGCATCAGACACGGCAGGCATCTTTACCTTCAGGACAAGGAGTGATGAATTTATATATGCAGCTAACCGGATACCTGAAATAGCGGGCGACATAATTACCATTGATAATGCCCTTAAATGGGGGTTTAACCGTGAAATGGGTCCATTTGAGATGTGGGATGCAGTGGGGCCGGAACGGTCGGCAGCGCTGATGGAGGCACACGGTTACAAAATACCTTTATGGGTTAAACGCATGCTGGAAAAGGGTGTTAAAACCTTCTACACCGCTGATAATGGTAAAAGGTATCATTATGATCCTGCAACAGGCGATTACAGGGAAGATGCCAAAAAAAGATTAACCTGTGACAGAAGAAATGGTGTAATTAAGTTGATTGAGAAATTATTATAAAAATAATAGAATGCTAAATCATGATTGACAAGTAGCTAATAAATAAATATAAAAGACGATTTTTTATTTATCAAATTTTGATCAGAGGTAATAGATGAAAGAGGATATACAGAAGATTAGAAATATCGGGATCAGTGCGCACATTGATTCAGGTAAAACAACCCTCACTGAGAGGATATTATATTATACAAAGAGGATTTTCACTGTCCATGAGGTTAAGGGTAAAGATGGAGTCGGGGCTACAATGGACTCTATGGAGCTTGAAAGGGAGCGGGGTATAACCATATCTTCCGCTGCTACATACTGCGAATGGAACAGGCACAAGATCAACATTATTGATACGCCCGGCCATGTGGATTTTACCATTGAAGTTGAAAGGGCACTAAGGGTTCTGGATGGTTCCATACTCGTATTATGTGCGGTAGGCGGTGTTCAGTCACAGACCATAACCGTTGACAGGCAGATGAACAGGTACAAGGTCCCAAGGCTTGCATTCATCAATAAGTGTGACAGGTCAGGTGCAGACCCCTTCAGGGTCTTAAAACAGATGAAAGAGAAGCTTAACCTGAATGCGGTTCTCATGCAGATACCTATCGGGCTTGAGAGTGAACTTGTTGGCGTTGTGGATCTTGTTTCCATGAAGGCCATGTATTTTGAAGGCAATTTTGGTGATGACATCAGGATTGAAGATATTCCGAATGACCTCCTGGCTGAAGCGGAAAAAAGAAGAGAAGATCTGCTGGACGCTGCCTCCATGTATTCAGATGACCTTATGGAAGCTGTGCTTGAAGGCAAAGCTGACGATAATATGATTATCGATGCGATCAGAAAGGGTACGCTCGCAAGGGATTTAACGCCAGTATTTGTCGGGTCGGCTTATAAAAATGTTGGTGTTCAGGTTCTTCTGGATGGTGTAACAAGGTATCTGCCTTCACCGACTGAAGTTGAGAATAAAGCCCTTGACCTTGATGACAGCGAAAAGGAGATTGTTCTTGAATCAAATCCCGATGCCCCGCTTGTTGCCCTTGCATTTAAGCTTGAGGTTACACCCTATGGCCAGCTTACCTACCTGAGGATTTATCAGGGGTCAGTCAGTAAGGGTGATGATCTGGTTAATACAAGAGATAGAAAAAAACTCAAGGTTGGTAGACTTGCAAGGATGCATGCCGATGAGATGGAGGATATAACAATCGCCAGGGCAGGTGATATAGTTACCCTTTTCGGTGTGGACTGTTATTCCGGGGACACCTTTACAGACGGCAGCATAAGGTATTCAATGACCTCTATTTATGTGCCTGAACCGGTAATATCCCTGAGTATAACTCCCAAGGATAACAAGGCAAGGATCAACATGTCAAAGGCCCTTAACCGGTTTACCAAGGAAGACCCCACATTCAGGTGCAGGGTCGATGAAGAGTCCAGCCAGACAATCATTTCCGGTATGGGTGAACTGCATCTTGATATTTATGTGGAGAGGATGAAAAGGGAATTCAGCGCTGAGGTGGAAACAGGCATGCCGCAGGTAGCATATCGTGAGGCAATATCCACAAAGTCCGAATTCAACTATATCCACAAGAAGCAGACAGGCGGCTCAGGCCAGTACGGCAGGGTGGCGGGTTTTATGGAGCCATCTGAAAATGAGAGTTATGAGTTTGTTAACGCCATAAAGGGCGGTGTAATCCCCACAGAATACATACCGGCAATTGACAAGGGTTTTAAACAGTGTCTTCACAAAGGGCGCCTCATTGGCTTCCCGGTAATAGGCATGAAAATAACCATAAACGACGGCCAGTATCATGCTGTTGACTCATCTGAACTGGCATTTTCACAGGCTGCTGTCGGTGCATTCAACCAGGCATACAGCAAGGCAAAACCCATAATCCTTGAACCAATCATGAAAGTCTCTGTTGAGTGCCCTTCAGAATACCAGGGGAATGTAATGTCGTCTATTAACCAGAGAAGGGGCATGATTATAAGCTCAACCGAAGATGGCGTGTTTTCCACTATTGACTCCGAGGTGCCGCTCTCAGAGATGTTTGGTTATGCAACTATTTTGCGCTCTCTCACCCAGGGAAAGGCTGAGTTTACAATGGAATTCAGCCGGTATTCAAAGGTGCCTGAGGCAATATCAGAGGATCTTAAAAAACAGTATGCCGAAAAGGCAAGAGGAGGGAAATAATTATGAATGATTTTATTAAGGTCAGTCCTTTAAAACTGCTTGAGATGTCTTCTGGTGACGGTCTTGGCAAGGGGAACCTTGGTGTCCTGATGGCCAGGGCCGGTGTAGGCAAAACCGCGTGCCTGATCCATATCGCATTTGATATGCTTTTTAAAAAGAAGAGGCTTGTGCATGTTTCACTTGAGGATACCCCTGAAAAGGTTAAGTCATATTATCAGGTTATTTTCTCTGATCTCATAAAGGCCCTTGGCACAAATGATGACACAGAAGGGCGTATGCTTTTTGAAAGAAACAGGATGATACTTGCCTACCTGCATAAGAGTTTTGAGATAAAACGGCTCAGGGCAAACCTTGAAAACCTTAAGAGCCAGATAGACTTTGTTCCTGACATTCTTATTGTTGACGGGCTTGATTTTGAAAAGGTTGATGCTGAAATTATGCAGGAATTTAAAAAGGTTGCTGAGGATTTTGATGTAGAGATATGGTTTTCAGCCCTTTCTCACAGGCATATCACTGAGAAGAATGAAAAGGGGACACCCTATCCATGCAGCAGGGTTGATGAATTTTTAAGCGTTATAATCCAGCTTGAGACCGGTGAATCAGGCATCCTATTAAAGCTTGTCAAGGATCATGATTATAAGCTCAGCGTCGATTCATCCATTCGTCTTGATCCCAATACATTTCTTGCCACTACCTAATTGATTTTTAATTTATACCGTGTTTATATTAACCCTGCTTTTAAAAAAGCGGGGTTTCTTTTTTCATATCGATAACATTTATTATTTTAGGGTTATAAACGATTGCCAGTCATTAAAGAGAAAAATATCCTTAAAACTATTGTAAGCAGGCGAATGCTTGTTTCGCTTATCATGGGATTTTCATGCGGTGTTCCTCTTCTTTTGACTATGGGCGTTATGCAGGCATGGATGAAGGATGAAAATATCGACCTTACACTGATTGGCCTTGTAAATCTCGTACAGGTTCCCTATACATGGAAATTCATCTGGGCGCCAATAGTTGACAGGTACCGCCTTCCGCTCCTGGGAAGAAGGAGGGGGTGGCTCCTGATATCACAGGTGTGCCTGATGCTCTCCATTATCGGGCTTGGTTTTTCAAATCCTGGTAATAAGCTGATCCTGATGATGTTTACAGCAATGCTTGTGGCCTTTTTCAGCGCCACTCAGGATATTGTTGTTGATGCATACAGAAGAGAGGATCTTCCTGATGAAGAGCTTGGACTCGGGTCATCTCTCTATATGTCAGGCTACCGGTTTGGAAACATGCTTGCATCAGGCGGGGGTCTTATCATGGCCGACTACATGTCATGGCCGGCAGTCTATTCTATTATGGCGCTCTGTATGCTTATCGGCATCATTACAACCCTTTTTACCCCTGAACCAGAAACTGCCGCTGGAACACCGACCACATTAAAGGCTGCGGTTATTGATCCCTTTGTTGAGTATTTTAAACGCAGCGGGGCCATATGGATGCTTGCCTTCATCCTCCTCTACAAGGTTGGAGACATGATGGCGAGCGCTATAACAACACCATTTTACATGGATATAGGTTTTTCCAAGACAGAAATAGGTACGGTGGTAAAACTTTTTGGCGTATGGGCAATAATTGCCGGTGCTATTATCGGCGGCACAACCATTGTAAAGCTTGGTATTAACAGGAGTCTCTGGATATTCGGTTTTCTGCAGGCCATCTCAACTGCGGGTTTTGCAATACTGGCAAGGGTCGGGCACAATATATTTGCACTTTCAGGGGTTATTGCCTTTGAAAACCTGTCAATGGGTATGGGTACAGCGGCTTTTCTGGCCTTTATGGCCTATATTACAGATAAAAGGTTTACAGCCACCCAGTATGCCCTTCTCTCAAGCCTTATGGCTGTACCCCGTGTTATTATCTCTGCACCAACCGGTTACCTTGCAAAGGTCATGGGCTGGGAATCATTTTTTATCTTATGCACCCTGATTGCTATCCCGGGGATGCTCCTGCTCCTGAAATTTGCCCCATGGAATGAAGATAAATAGAGAAGCAGCCTTTTAAAAACCCTTTACCTGATCCATTGTTTCGATACTCCTGAAACGCTTATATTCAGCTCCTTTCACCGGGTAATCCCATGTTCCGGCCCTGTGAACAATATATCCGCCAAAACCCGATTTAAATCTGTACATCCCGTAAAATGGATGTTTGGGATCATTCGAAGGAGGAATTGCGCCCATATCATAAGTAAGGCACCCCCTTGATTTGGCGAGAAGAATTGCATCCCACTGAACAGCATATGAGGCCATCAGGTTCCGTTTATGATTTGCAGATGCCCCAAACAGATAGGTTGCTGTTGTGCCTGAGATGGCCACTATGGCCCCTGCAAGTATGTCACCTTCATGTTCAGCTAAAAGAAAGTAGATCTCAGGTGAGTGCGGGTCACAATCAAGGGCCATAAACAGGGCATAAAATTTGTTGTAATCACATACAGTAAACCTGTTTCTTTCAGCCGTCTGTCTATAGAGTTCATAAAATTCTGCGAGCTTTAATATGGATGCCTTAAAAACCCTTACCCCCTTTCTTTTTGAAAGACCTGTATTATATCTGGTTTTGCTTTTCATCCTGGCATAGATCCGCTCTGTATCCTCTGTGAGGTCTACAAGTACTGTATCAGCTACTGTCAGATCAAATGCAGCCTTTCTGATGTTCCACCTTGTTGTCCCATAGTTCATCCTCAGTTCGCGGAGTCTTGATTCAGGGCGGTTAATAAAAACATTCTCTGACGAATGGTTGCCTTCCTGCTCATAATATTGGTCAGACCATGGAAGATCATATCGTATAAAGGCTGTTTCAGTGCCCAGGTGCCTTAATAATTTCTCTGACAGCTCTTCCAGAAACAGGCCATATTTTTCCGGTTCAGGGCCATGCTCAGGCCCCTGCGGGATATAGGCGGCAGATATATTGCTGCCTATATCCTTTGTGAGAACAAGGATATCCCCGAACCTGTCACGGAGGGCAAGATCAAAGGCTAGGGGCCTCCACCCCAGCCATTTTTTTACCTGACCCCAGTAACCTGTCTGATAGAGTATATCAGTGGGGATAAGTTCATTTGATCTTTTTGGTATTAATTCTATATTCATGGCATAAGCATCCTTTTAATCAGCCTTAGCTATTATGCACGTTTCATAACATTAAGCTTTTCCATAAAAATACCGACTGATCATTTTTTTTTCTTTTTCCCATTTAATGTTTCAGGGCGTTGGATGACACTGTCAATCTTCAACCGTTTTTTGCATAATGGCACTCTCCATTCAACTATGTCACCAACCCTGTAACCCAGGACTGCTGAGCCGACCGGCGCCAGTATGGAGATTTTTTTGTCATCAAGGTCTGCATTCTCAGGGAATACTAGTGCAAATGTCATCTGCTGTTTTGAATCAAGGTCAATAACAGTTACCTCGGAATTCATGATCACAACATCATCAGGCACATCGATATCATCCACAATATCTGCCCTGTCCAGGTCATCCAGGAGCCTTTCAATGTTTTCCCTCTGCTGGCTGTTTTTCTGGAGTGCTGCATCCAGAACAGGTTCAAGTCTCTCTATGTCTTTTTCAGTGATATATATTTTGTTTTCCATTTTTCAGTTCTGCGCCTCCGGTTTATTGAACATTAAATATTATAAAAAAAATCTTTGCTGCCTGTTTGCTCTTTCACAGAAATAAAATCCAAAAGAGACCTCAAATCTTCAGCCACGATTGGTCTTACCATATAATACAGTATGCCCCTTTTTCGTATCCGGGATTCCATTTCCCTTGAGTTCTTACCTGTCATTGCCACTATCAGGGAGTCAGCAGAACTCTCTTTTAATTTTGAAATCAGGTCCTCTCCCTTTATGTCAGGAAGATTGATCTCCATAATAACAAGGTCACAGGGCTTTTTTTTAAAGGCTTTTAATGCATCATTGCCACTGATGCAGCGTAATACCTCGTATCCCCATCCTGTAAGCAGTTCGCCGACTGAAATACCGGGAGAGTCATCATTTTCAACAACAAGTATCTTCATCTTTAAAACCTGCCTTTACGCTTTATATGAGCAGACAAAACATCCATTTTCCCGGTTTAAAAGAAATATGCAGGCATAAAAGTTATATTCCTCTCACCTGTATGTGAGTGTATTGTCGCATATGCATATAAAGGAGAGCAATTTGTATGCCTGACCTCTTTAAAGCACCTAACTACTTGATATGACGTGTAATAATGACAAAACCGAAATGGGACGGGCATGTTGACATTATAAAAAAGGGCGATATGGCCCGTTTAACAGGTTATGTTTATATAACTAATTGAATTAATAATAAAAGATAATATGGGCGTAATAGCCCTAAATGGGCTATATTAGCTCGTACCTTTTTATTTTTCTAAAGAGAGCCCTTCTGGAGATACCGAGCGACTGTGCGGAGATGCTCCTGTTCCACTGATTTTGCTCAAGGATCTTTTTTATGGTGTTTTTTTCAATCTCTTCCAGGGTCTCCCCGGCCATATTATAGCTTTTGTCCTCAATTGCCTGAGCAGTGTCGGCACTCTTCGTGAAATCCCAGCGGCCAACACTCAGATAGCGCCGTATTACATTCTGCAATTCCCTGATATTCCCGGGCCATGCATAATTCACCATTGAGTCCATTACCTTTGAAGGGATGGCCGGTTTTTTTCCACCCACTGTGAATAGTGTAAGAAAGTGGTCAACCAGTAGAGGGATATCCTCCAGCCTATCTCTTAAAGGCGGCAGTTTTATCGGGATAACATGAATGCGGTAAAAAAAATCTTCGCGCATATCACCTTTTTTAATAAGCTCTGTAAGGTTTCTATTGGTGGCAGCAATAACGCGGAAGTTGGATTTTTTAGACCGGTTGCTGCCGACAGGCATATAGTCTTTACCATCAATGGCGCGTAAAAGTTTGATCTGCATATTGAGGGAGAGTTCTCCCAGTTCATCAAGGAAAAGTGTGCCATGGTCTGCAATATCAAGATATCCCATTTTATCGGAATAGGCCCCTGTAAACGAACCTTTTTTGTGGCCGAAGAATTCGCTCTCAAGAAGGTTTTCCGGTATTGCGCCGCAGTTGACAGTAACAAACTCCTTTTCATGTCTGGAACTCAAATCGTGGATAGCCCTTGCTACCAACTCTTTTCCTGTCCCTGATTCACCAAGTATGGTCACGTTATTGTCTGTTGCAGAGGCCTTTAGTATTAGTTCATACACCCCCTGCATGGCAAGGCTTTTACCGATGATATCCCTGAATCTGTAACGCTCCTTCATGGATGATCTCAGATGGATATTTTCCTGCCTCAGTGCCTCCGCCTCCTCTTTTATTGATTTCTCGCGGTTCATCCTCTCTGTGCAATCCCGTACTGTGATAAGGATGGCCCTCTTTCCCTTGAACCATATTGAAACCCGCTCTCCCTCTATCCAGAATTCCTTTCCATCTGCTGTAACACACCTGGTGGCAAATTTTTTTTCAATATCTGAGTAGCCGGCATCAGATATAAATATATTTTTATCAAACCGGATAACCCCTTTTTTAACAATATCACTGATATTATCCGGTTTCAGATTCTTTTTTACCGCAAGGCCAAACAATTCAATAAAGGCAGTGTTTGCAAAAATTATTTTCTCTCCACGCACAAGGGCCAACCCGTCACTTATGTGCTGGGCAGTGATCCGATAGAGCTCCTCGCTCTCCTGCAATGATTTCTCAGCCAGTTTTGTCATAACTATTTTACTGATCTTTTCCGCTATTACCTCAGCCAGTTTTACCTCTTCCCTGATAAAGGGGCCATGAAAAGAGGGCGGCTTCTCTTCATAATAGTATATTTCAAGGATTCCTTTTTCTTTTTGACCGGCGGCAAATTCCTTTGAAAGCCTCCACTCGGTCTCTGTAAAACTGGCGCTCATATAGTGGCGTTTTCCCAGGATGATCCTGGCGCAGGTGATCTCAGGGTACTGCCAGGCAGCAGGGATGGCATTGACTGTACCCTGAAGCACATCATCAAGCTTTGTCCCCGGCTTTTCAAACAGCTCGGAGATATTATACAGGCAGTTCAACTCCTTGACCCTCTCCTCAAGGTGATATGATACCCTGTTGAGTATATCTTTATTTTTCCCTTCCTTTTTTGTCTTTAAATTCTTTTTTTCCATAGTGCCTTAATGAATGAACAGTCTGCATAAAATATTTTTTTCTCTTATACCAGAATGGCTTTAAAAGTGAAATGAGTAAAAACATATGTTCGGTTGCATAATTAAGCTTATAATGTTAAACCTCTAATACCTGAACAGGGGAATTCCATATGAAAGGTGAAATCTATGAGAACAGGTCGTAATGATTTCTGTCCATGCGGGAGCGGGTTAAAATATAAAAAATGCTGTCTGAAAAAGGATCCTTCAGGCCCAGAAGATCAAAAGAGCCTCTACTATAAAAAATACGGGATCAAGATAAAGACCGAGAAGGATATCGAGGCCATGAGGCTTGCTGGTAAGCTCGCTGTCGAGACCCTTGAGCTTGTAAAAGGATACATTAAGCCAGGCATGAAGACTGATGATATAAATACGCTTGTCCATGAATTTACCATTAAAAACGGGGCAATCTCTGCACCATTAAACTACAGAGGATATCCGAAAAGCGTATGTATCTCCATCAATGAGGTGATTTGCCACGGCATCCCCGGTGAAAGAAAGCTAACGGACGGTGATATAGTAAATATAGATGTAACCCCGATCTTAAACGGCTATTATGCGGATGCCAACATGACCTTTCTGGTTGGAAACGTCTCAGCAGACGCAAGAAAGATAGTCAATGTGGCAAGGGAGAGCCTTAAGGCAGGCATGACAATGATAAAACCCGGGAATGCTATCGGTGATATTGGCTGGGCAATTCAGCAGTATGCAGAACGGGAGGGCTGCTCGGTTGTCCGTGATTTTGTCGGGCATGGTGTGGGCATAGATTTTCATGAGGCGCCCCAGATACCCCATTACGGAAGAAAAGGGCAGGGGCTTAAGCTTTTACCGGGTATGACCTTTACGGTTGAGCCCATGATCAACCTGGGTAAAAAAGAGCTGCATATCCTCTCTGATAAATGGACCGCTGTAACTGATGACAATTCACTCTCTGCCCAGTTTGAGCAGACCTTTCTTGTGACAGAAGAGGGGTATGAAAGCCTTACCCCATTTGACCTTGATACCCCTTTTTAACAGGGCATCAAATGATTGAAAGATTAAGAGCCAGGGCCTTTGAGCTGGGCTTTATTGCCACAGGTTTTTCAAGACCTGTAAGGCCATTGTTTTTTGATGAATACAGGAGTTGGGCGAGCTCAGGCAGAAATGGCGGCATGCTGTGGATGCAAAGGAACATGGGGATTCGGGAAGACCCCACAAAGCTTTTAAGTGGTTGCAGAACAATAATCTCTCTTGCCTGCCCGTACCCTGCTGAAAAACCTGCAACCGAAGAGGGCTATACCCTAGCAAGGTACAGCACCCCGCTTCTGGATGACTACCACACACGTCTTAAGTCAAAATGCAGGGAGCTTTCCAAATATATTGAAGAGATTTATGAAGGTGCAGTATCAAGGATACTGGTTGATTCAGCCCCCATACTTGAGCGTAGTTATGCCTTTTCGGGCGGCATAGGCTTTATCGGCAAAAATAACATGCTAATTATCCCCGGTTATGGTTCATATTTTTATCTTGCAGAGATTCTTACCACCGCACTGGTTGATTTTCCTGCAACAGCCCCCAATGCAAACCTCTGCGGTTCATGCACTGCATGCATAGATGCCTGCCAAACAGGGGCGCTTAAAGGGGCAAATGATTTTAATTCATCACTCTGTCTCTCATATCTGACCATTGAATCCGAAGAGTTGATAAACCCTTCTATGGGAAAGTTGATGAACAGGTGTTTTTTAGGGTGCGATATTTGTCAGGAGGTTTGTCCATTTAATAAGAGCAAACCAGCTACAAAATGTATGCCTTCAGTTAAAAATTTTATGGATATGGCAGATGATGAATTTTTACAAATCTATGGAAAGACAGCCCTTTCACGGCCAGGGCTTAAAAGGATCAGGGCAAACATAAAGGCTCTTTGCGAATCGGGCTAAAGAAATGCAAGGTATTTTTCCAGCTCTTCATTCAGCTCCACAGTATCAGAATCATCTGTTGAAAGCTCAAATGAATCATAATTAGCAGGCTCTCTGTTCTGGATATCTATCTCACATTCAGGAAAAAGCACCCTCAGGCACTCTATAAGATTACTGTCCTGATCTGTCCCCCCTGACATTACAACGATCTTTTCCATTTTATTCCCCTTACCGGTAAGATTGTAATCTTTAAACAGTTAAGTAATCACCCTGAATATTGAGTTTGCAAATGGTATGCCTGATAGCCATTATTTTGCCGATAAAAGAATAATATTAAAAATCAAATAGATAGTGCACATCCAAAAACTGTCGTTTTTGGATTCGAGGAGTCAGCTGTCAGTATTCAGCTTTCAGGAAAAGGCTTTTAAACCAAAGAGTTAGTCGATCCCGCGCGGGGTGGGACTGAAAGCCTCATCCTGAACTTGTCTCTTTCTGGATAGACACTTGATAGTGGTTGTGGTGGAGTTTTTTTGAAAAATCAACACTTGACAGTCAAGATATTGACGTTGCTATTCTTGAACCGTCAGTAAGTGTCAAAATGCCGGGTTGAAGCAAGAGGAGGGGAGGATTATCTTTTTTTGCTCTCATTGTCCTCCGTGGTGAAAATTATATTACTTTAAAAATCTCTCTTGCTGTAACAAGCCTCATGATCTGGTTTGTGCCCGTGTATATCTGGATGAGCTTTGCATCCCTCATCATCCTTTCCACAGGGTAATCCTTCATATAGCCGTATCCTCCCAATATCTGAACCGCATCAGTGGTTACCCGCATGGCATTATCGGAGGCCATGTATTTGGCGATCGGGCATGACATTGCTATGCGGTTTTTATCATTTTTATCCAGGTCATATGCTGCCTGGTAGGTTAACAGCCTTGATGCCTCTGTCCCTGCCACCATATCCGCAAGCATAAACTGTATGGCCTCAAGCACTGCAATCGGTTTTCCAAACTGGATGCGCTCCTTTGTGTATCTGACTATCTCATCTATCGCCCCCTGGGCCAGCCCTACTGCCTGTGAGGCCGCAAGCATGCGGCCCACCTCAAAGGACTTCATCATGCATATAAAGCCCTCTCCCTCAAGACCCAGCCTGTTCTCAGGGGGGATTTCAAGTTCTTCAAAAAATATCTGTGTGTTAACGCAGCCCTTCATGCCCATTTTTTTTTCGTTTTTGCCGTAAACAATGCCCCTTGTATCTTTATCCACAATAAATGCGGTCATCCCCTTTGCCTTTTTATCAGGGTCTGTATAGGCAAAAAGGGTCATGAAATCAGCTACAGAGCCGTTTGTTATAAAACATTTCTGGCCGTTTACCCTGTAACCCTGATCATCTCTTACGGCCCTTGTCCTCATGGCCTGGATATCAGAGCCCGCATCAGGTTCAGTAGCAGCAAAACAGGCAAGCTTACCCTGAACTGCCATTGAGAGATATTTCTTTTTCTGCTCCTCATTTCCAAGAAGCATTATGGGAGACAGCCCGTCTGCCTGGGCTATAAGGAGGAGTGCTGCTGAGGCGCTTGCCTTTGAGATCTCCTCAAGGATCATGGAAAATAAAAGGCGGCTTGCCCCGATTCCACCATACTCTTCAGGCACAAGGGGAGAAAGAAGACCATTTTCTGTAAAAAGCTCAACAAGCTGCCATGGAAACCCGTCGGTTTCATCTATCTCTGCAGCAATCGGTTTTATCTTTTCCCGAGTAATCCTTTTTACTGTTTCAAGTATGCTTTTTTCTTCATCATTCAGTATAAACATGTGAGGTTGCCTCCGGAGGTTTTTGATCTGCAAACCATTTGTTTTAAATGCCTTTTGCTGATAGTTTTCATCCAAAAGACCTCTTTTGGATGAAAACTTTATAACACAAAAAATTAGATTTTCAATTCACAATTATATTTTTGTTGCACCTGTTGTAAACATGGCCTCTATCTGTTATTCTTGAGATGAATACGGGAGAGATAATGAAGAGCATAGGAAGATTCCATTTAATAACAGATACAGTAATTCAAAGCAGGTTCTCCCATGTGGAGCTTGCCCGGATGGCTATTATGGGCGGGGCAGATACTATACAGTACCGTTCAAAGACAGGGTCAACCCGTGAGATGATAGATACAGCCATCAGGATAAAGGCTCTGTGTGCAGGGGCAGGCATACCTCTTATTATAAACGACAGGGTAGATGTGGCCATTGCATCAGGTGCTGATGGCGTTCACCTTGGTGATGATGATTTTCCTATACCACTTGCGCGAAAACTCCTTGGCCCCGATGCAATTATAGGGGGGTCAGCAGGTAATATTAATGACGCATTAAGGTGCCTTAACGATGGTGCAGATTATATCGGGTCAGGGCCAGTGTATGGCACAAAGACAAAATCGGATGCCGGAGATGCAATTGGGGTAGAGACCATAAGGATCATTGCAGAAAAGATACATCTCCCTGTTGTTGCTATAGGCGGTATTACTGTGAATGATGTGCATGAACTTTTTACAGCAGGTGCTCACGGTGTTGCTGTTATTTCTGCGGTGTGTTTAAGCGATGAACCTGAGAGAGAGGCACGCAGGATTCGAAACCTTCTGGGTCTTTGATTAATATGAGCTTTCAACATTAAATAACCAATGTTAAATTGAATGTAGTTTATGTTGTATTTTATTAATTTTTGTTTTCCATTGGGAGTTGGACGTTCGATTTTGGGCTTTCAATTTTGCTGAATATTTTTAGGTGAAGTAATATGACATTAAAGGTATCAGATATTGGCGAATTTGAACTTATTGATCGCATTCGGCGGATAATAGACGGGGCAGGTTATAAACCAGGTCTATTGATACACGGTATCGGTGACGATGCAGCTGTGTTTACCCCTGAACCTGGCTTTGAAATGGTTGTTACATGCGATTCTATGGTAGAGGGTCGCCATTATCTTAAGGCGCATATGACTGCCATTGAGGTCGGCAGGCGTGCAATGGTCATGAACATAAGCGATATAGGTGCAATGGGTGGGATACCCCTTTATGCCCTTGTTACGCTGGGGCTTACATCTTTAGAAACAGTTCATGAGATCGAAGAGATATACAGGGGTTTCATACAGGAACTTGAGCCCTTTAATGCCTCCATTATCGGGGGGAATATCACAAAGACAGCAGGGAATACCTTTATTGACATTACCCTTATAGGTAAGGCAAACAGGGGGCATATCGCCCTGCGTTCAGGAGCGAAACCGGGCGATGCAATCATGGTAACAGGCTATCCAGGCAGTTCCGGTGCAGGTTATCGGCTTATAGTAGATGGTCTGGCTCAGTCTCTCGCAGACAAGACCTTAATGGATGCATACCTGCGGCCGGCGCACAGGGCAAGGGAAGGCCATGAACTCGCCGTTTCAGGCCTGATAAGCTCCATGATGGATGTGAGTGACGGTCTGCCTGGTGATCTTTACCATATCTGTGAAACCAGTTCAATCGGGGCAGAGTTATGGGAAGAAATGCTTCCGGTATCAAATGCCCTCAACGAGACATCCGCCATGTATAAAATATCACCTGTTGATTTTATACTTGCACCAAGCGATGATTACGAGCTGCTATTTACCTGTGTGCCACAAAACATAGAGAAGCTGGAAAGGATACTTGCTGAATTTGGCTGCCCTGTAACACACATAGGCGATATAGTCCCAATAGCCCAGGGCATGACTTTGATCAAAAAAAATGGCAAGAGAAAGCCTCTTAATAAAAAGGGCTGGGATCATTTCACAACAGTGTAAAAAGATAAGTTATCACGCAAAGCCACAAAGAACACCAAGAAAAACAGTTTTATTTTAAGTCGTTACCTTCTCACTCCCTTACCGGACAATTGAAAAACCTATCCTTAATGACTCAGTGCGTTCTTTATAATTAATCAGGCTTTCCGCAAGGGAGTAGCTGTATTGTATATGAAAAAAAAGATCAAAATTATTTTTAAGCAGTCTGGCAATAGGATAGCTTAAATTGGTCTGAACTGATGTGCCCTTATCAGCAAATCGCAGATAGGTGGAGCTTACTAACCCGCGCGCCTCGCCAAACTTTATTTCAAACTCGACATTACCGCGGTAATCGGGAAGGTCATGATTGCTGCTTTTACTGTTATTGAAATATGTGAATAGTCTGGGGCTGAACTGCAACCCAAGACCTGAATCTGATTCGTAAAAGATAAACACAGGCTTAAAATAGACAGTATTGGTGCTGCGTGAGGAGTCTCCATCCCTGCCATTTGATTCATGCTGGAAGCCACCCTGGAAAAAAAGCCCCTTCAGCCATGAAGGGCGATTCGGCCAGTTGCGGGTCAGGTAAAGTACCTCAGGCTTGTAGCTGGTATCTTCAAAGGGCGCTGAATCGGAAGACAGGTCCCAGAATGATGTCTGGGTGTAGGCAAAATTTAGTCCGCTCACCCATGGATATTTCTGAGACAATGATCCGGCAGGGTTAAATGGACGGTATTTCATGCTGATCTGAAATTTGCTTTCTGACGGGTCTGTGCCGACCAGAAAATACATTGGCTCATAGACTGAAAAGTTTACCACATAGGGCTGATACAGTGAAAAAAGGCTCTCCATAGAAGGGTAATAATCATTGAGTGCCTTTGATGCAGGTTCAGCAAGTGTATCTTCTTTTACATATTTTTCATCAAGTATATTCACCATCAATACTGTTTCAGGTGAACCGGCCAGTGAGATTTCCTGCAAACCATGATAGAGTTCTGGCAGTGCAGCATTGTATGGTTTTGTGACAAATTCTTTAGGTCGTAAGATCACCGTTGAAGAGCTGTCTGTTTCAATCGCTGTTACCAATACTGACGCCCCGTCAGATGATTTGATACGCATGGAAAGGCTCTCCGGGATGGTAAATTCAAAAGATTCATCTCCTTCATTATAAAAGTATACCTTTACCTGAACAGTATCTCCTGCCCTGATATTCAGTTCAGGAAAACGCAGCATGGCGCTTACCCTACCGTAAACGCTGGCACTGCCAGTCAGTAGTAATAGAAATAATACTATGTGAATACTGGAAAAATTATGTAATATATTTCGGATCATAATTAACCTCGATTTTATTAATAGTTTTCAGACCTACATAATTTACAGACCTGAGTCAAGAATAAGCTTGTCAAATTTATCTGTAGTCTTTTATCGCCTTTAGCAAAAATTAAACGCTGACTGCCTTCCCTGTAATTATCTAAAGCATTGACTTAAAATTATATTATCTTATAATAGAACCATTCATAAACTTTAATAAACATTTTAAACCCTAAACCTGTTTAATATTAATCTCAATTCTCAACCTGTTCTCATAGCTCCTGATAATGTAAAGAGGATTTTACCCGGGACTAATTTTATTGCGTATGAATCTTTAATTTTATTTTTGTTTTCCATAAGTTTTTTTTCCGAAATGGGGCAACCCGTTTATACCAAATCGTTTTTAAAAAGGTAGAGTCAGGTTGTACATAATATAAACCTTAAAAAGAGGAGATACATCATGACCGGAAGTACTTACAAGATAATAGAATTGGTAGGGACAAGCGAAAAATCATGGGAAGAGGCAGCAAAAACAGCGATTGAAACAGCGGGAGAATCATTAAAAGAATTGAGGATAGCAGAAGTTACAAAACTTGATATGACAGTCGAAAATGGAAAGATAAAGACCTACAGGGCAAGGGTAAATCTCTCATTCAAGTATCAAAAATAATTGGTAGAAGGTTAATATCCTGAGTCAGATAATTTAAAGATAGGGCTTTGAAGCAGTTAGAGAGCAAGAGACTGTTAAGTGTAAATAGGGATGCTCTTTAGTGAAAAAATAGAGCATCCCCCAATACACTCGACCTGATTACGCCTGTTTCCGCGTCATTTTGCACCCGTTTTCCGCTTTTAAGGAAGCTGTGAATCATTATGCTTCACCTGTACATATGGTATCATCTCAAGACAATAAACCTATTCCTGTATGCTTTTTAGACACCGGTTGCCTTTCTGATGTTGCTCGACATCCCTCATCCTTTTCGATATAATTACACAAAAAAATATTTCACTTTGTCAGGATGGCAGGAGGTAAAGCTAATGAAGAAAATATTACTTTTTTTGTTCGTTGGAGTGTTAGCGACTGCCATATGCGGATGCTCCGGCGACTCTGGTGATAAGAGTTCCAATATAGAAAACCCCGGCGGGCCAGGTAATGCTGACAGTGATACCGATAATGATACAGATACCGATGCCGACATTGATTCCGGTACTGTATGCAATTTCGGGGTTCCTGTTCTGGATAATCAACCTCCGCCTGCCTTTGACTATACTGAAGAGGTCGGCGGGGTCTCTTTTGATATGATATATATACCGGGCGGTACATTTACTTTAGGGTGCGTAGGCAGTAGCTGCCCGCCTGATTCGAACCCCGTGCCGGGCGTTACAGTCAGCAGCTATCATATTGCAAAAAACCAGGTGACTTTAGCTGTGTGGGAAGCCGTTATGGGCGAGAGTGTGGACGGAATGGTCAGTATAACCTGGTATGACGCTATGAGATTTGCCTGCGAGTTAAGCCATCAGACAGGCAGGGCGTACCGTATGATGACCGAGGCTGAGTTTGAATACGCTGCAAAAAATTATCTGAGCAGTCTGGATGATATAGGTGAAAACTCAATGTTCGGTGAAGAATGGGTATATAACACCTGGGAACTTTCGCATATGGGCGGGAGTGATCCTGTAGGGACTAATAGCGGAAAACATACTCAGAAAACAAGGCGCGATATTATGGGAAGTGTCGACAACATTACAGGGCGCCTCATCCGATCAATCGACGGCATAGGCCCGCAGTTGCGCCTGGTGGTCTCGAATGAGATGGCGTACCCGCCGGACTATGTTCCGCCGTGTGAACTCTGCCCCCCGGTCCCGCCAGAGGAACCTGAGAATTCTTACCGCGACCCGCGATGGATAACAGGCAGCAATGCGCATTGGAAGGAGGGGGCAATAAAGATAGGCAATTTTGATCTCAGGGTCTGGGAGGATGGTACCGCTGTATTAAATGGCGCCAGCGGTCAGTGGTTCACTTCAAATAACATCGCATTCGTGTTTATTCCGGTGTCAGGTTCTATCAAAAAATTCGCATATATCTGGCTGGATAAAACACAGGGGACGCTTATTTCCGACGCGGGTTTCAGCAGCGGCTACATCGGGAGGATAGAGAAGGAGTCGGCGATCGGCAGCAAACCTACTATATCCGGATTAAAGAGCGGAAAGGAATTGGCCGCAGAGGCGGGGGATGACTATATGATGGTCGACATGGAGAACATCCCTGCGTGGGCTAAAGAACAGGACCAGAGGTTGATTGACGGTCCTGGCCAGTGCTGGTTCCAGGACAACAGCAGCGTCGGTGGTTTGCACCACTACAGAAAGGATATAGACGCTGATGAATTCCGGTTCACTGTTAATCAGGGGCAAATGACAATGCTCGCCAACGGCAACTGGTTTACAGTAAATAACACATTTCTGCGAATTACGCACCCAGACGGGTACACAACCGATTATCTGTACACCTTATCCCCTGATGGATTCTTCTTTCACAACTCATACCAGGCGTATGAGCGCGCTGATTTCCGGTTGTTCCAGAAAAAATTTAACAGCGAAGTTTTTCCA
This sequence comes from Desulfatiglans sp., assembly GCA_012513605.1. NCBI lineage: Bacteria > Pseudomonadati > Thermodesulfobacteriota > Desulfobacteria > Desulfatiglandales > Desulfatiglandaceae > Desulfatiglans > Desulfatiglans sp. The sequence continues at coordinate 54,035 of JAAZBV010000075.1, forward strand.
TCCAGTTGCGGAAACCACTGCGATGAAGAAATCCCAAAGGGTGAAGGACCCTCGATCTATTTTTATATAAATGGCGGCGAATCGACGTATGTACCGGCACAGTGTCCGGCGGAGGGTTGCTAATAAATATCTAAATGTTTGAAATTGGGTAGGGCTAAACTAAAAGGTATTAGCAGGAAAAAATTGATGCTGCAGGGTTTCACAGAAAACAGGACGAAGTCTGGATGCCTAAGTATCTCGTAGAAACGTTTCGCGCCGCCTATTTGTTGATATCTAATTCGTAATCCATTCATCTATGTGCTTCCATGATCACACAACACCGAATTGACGAGGGTGCGATGCCTGCCAATAAAGACTTTTAGAAGATTGAACGTCATCAACCTTAAAAGCCCGATTTGGCAAGCTAGTAAGCACGTAACATTGAATTATTTATTATGCTCAATCATTTAGACTTTAGGACCCTATAGCTCAACAAGTTTGTCTTTGTTTGCGACCGGAATGCAGACAATTGCATCAAACGCCTCGTTCACATTCGTTTCGACGGATGTGCTTTGGGATCGTATTCGTTTTGTGCCACGCACGTCATCTGCAGGCATCACAAATGATGCCGTCATCCCGCCCGCATCAACGAGACGCTGCTCCACGCTATCCTTTTGAATTTCATCAGCAGGGGTAAGCTCAACCGAAAAGCCTAGCTGGCTTTCAGGCGATGGATATTGCATCTCCGGAACGGTGGCCCCCAAATGGGTTAATCCAATGGCATGGTAGCCATGCCGATGCGCAAGGTGCTGCCCCATGGGAACGGCCGTTAGTTCACCGGAAAAGGAAAGCACTGTTTTCTGGATGTGGTTGTTATGCGCCAGTAAAAGGATCTTCAAATTCGGGTCCTCCCGGAGACGCTTGTCAACGACGCCCGCCATGAATGATTCGCGAACGGACGTATCGCCCTGAAGAGAAGTGCCGTCAAAGAGTGTCTTCATAACCCGCAGGGTTTCCAATGTATGTTCAACCGACAATACACGATCGGATGCTTTTTGAAAGAACTCATTCGCGTGAAGCTTGGTAAGAATCGGGGCCAAGCCCATCAATCGTAATTTTAACCGCATGATCCCAGAGAGTGCCTTGTCTCGCAAAGTTGGGTCCAGTTTCCCCCATTGCGTTGATGAGACCACGGCGGATTCCCCGGAGATAGATGCCAGGGATTGTCTTAACGCGTCCACTTCCGGTTTTACGATGGGATCAAGGATCTCAATATCCGTGGACAATTGCTCCAGATCGTCGCGTGGGTTCAAAGTGTTGGGCAAATCGATGCCAATCACTACCAGTTTTCTTCCGGTTTCCCGGAGATAGGATTTTAGCCAGATCAGCACCGACCCATACAAAGCAAAGGTCAATGGATTCACAATATTTTTCAGATTATCAGTATCCGTTGCGGAATTGAGCCATTCCGAAATTCTCTGGCCCTGAATCGCCCCGCACTCCAGGCCAATTGAGTTAAATCGGTGCCTCTCTACGAAATAGCGGATGAGGCGGGCTCTAGCCAGGGAGAACTCTGAAACAAAGTGAGCTCCTTCGCCTATACCAATGATTTTGGAGCATTTCCCTATGGAAGCGAGACTTTCAAGTTCTCTGAAGGTCTGCTTCCAGGGCTGCAAAAGTGTTCCGGCCGGCCTGTATTCCATATCAATTCCTTTTTATAACCCTTAACATGACATGCGGCGTCTTATCGCCCGGTCATTGTTGAAGGACCGGTTTTTTTAATCATTCAGGTAATACGGGCATAAATGCTCTCAGCAAAAATGCACCGATAGCTAAAAGCGCCATCATGATGTAGGTGGCCTGCCTTGGTTTCTGTGTTTTTCGGTCAATTAAAAAGACTTTCAAGTAAGACACCACAACAGTAGCGAGTAATATCCAAAATATCTCAATGATGTTCGAGAGACTCTGAGCACCATATCCTATTCCAGTCAATCCTATCCATAGCACAATCGCGGGTAGAGACGCAATAAGGAACCATTTGGATTCATCACCCTTTCGACGCGATACCAGATAAGCGGGAGCACATAGAATCGCTACTATAAGTATCAGAGCCGGAAATAAAATTGTCATTCAATCCTCCTTGGCTGTATACGCGCACGAAAACCGGTTTATAAACTTTTCGATAAATCCGACTTAATGAAAATATTCGCCGATTGGCTTTATAACTGATTTTCTACTTCTACAGACAATTTCAATCCAACACTATGCAGGACAGAATTCAAGCTTTTCAATTTAGGATTACCTTGTGTTGAAAGGATACGATAAAGATTTTCTCTATTAAGTTTTGTTTTGCGTGCTATTTCAGAAATACCCTTTGCATCTGCAATATCTTTCAAGGCCATTAAAAAAACTTCTTGAGAACCATCTTTCAATGCAGCGTTCAAATATTCCGCAGCTTCGACAGGATCAAGAAGATCTTTTTTGAGATTATCTTCATATTTTACTGTTAATTTTTTCATTCCATTCTCGTTTCAAAATCTACCCAGTATGTTTGAGCTAACTGAATATCTTTTGATTGCGTTTTTTAGAGCCACCACAAAGTAAAATCACGATGCGTATCTCGGTTTTTCCATAATAAACCCTATAGCCTGGACCATAATCGATTCGCAATTCATTCACACCTTTTCCAACAGGCTTACCACCAAAATTACCAAGCCTTATACCATTCAACCGGACCCTAATTCTTGCACGTACAGTAAGATATTTAAGTGAACTTAGCCACTTATGGAAGGGGTTTTTCCATCTTCTGTTATATATTTAAGAAGTTATATTGTGTAATCACTCGTAGTTGCATTGTAGTTTAAAAGCTACTAAAGTCAAGTTTTATTTTTTTGGGCATCAAGGTAACGCCTGCATAACCAGACGTGCGGGACGCACTGTCTGGTTTATGCAGATGTTAGAAAAATATTAATTGTCAATAAGATACTCAGACGCGTATGGATATTTTGCAAAAGCGTTTTTGTGTCGTTTAAATCCCTGCTTTTTATATACATCCTCAGCTTCAAATGAAGATGTAAGATATATACAAAGGTTCTGTTTATCACGAAGCAACTCTTTGAAGATCTCTGTTGCTATTCCCTGTCTCCGATATTTTGGGAAAACACCAACATCAAATACTGTTCCGTAGCATACACCATCGCTAAGAAGCCGACCTCCACCGATAAGTTCCGAACCATTCCATGCAGTCACCACTTTGGAACTAGCCAAAAAAGCAGCCTGAATTGCAGCATAGTCTCTCTTTTTACCAAATTGCCCAACAAGACCAACATCTTCATACAGGTTACATAACTGATCCCAGTCAATATGTTCAGTGCCCGTTTTGTATTCTATTATCATTATAGTCCTCTTTCTAACGTTTTGCTCAGGGGCAGCGTGGTTTTTACACTGTCACCTGCCGCAGATAAAAGCATTTTCGCCTGCTATTTACCGACCGTTTAATTTTCGATAACCAGTTATTTTTATATTCGTAAATTTTGCCACTGTTGGCTGTTTTTGTAAATAGGATTTTTTCACCCGGTTTTAATTTGGATATAGCCTTTGTGTGCACATAGCGTCCCCTTTTAGGGGCTGATAGCTTTACCCATGATGATGAAGGGCAGTTGTCAGCAAAAAACAGCACCTCATACACCTTTGATTATGAGCACAGGCTTAAGACCATAGGGAGCACAATACAGTATTTTTATGATGGCATGGGAAAAAGGGTAAGGGCTGTAAGGAGTGGTGTTACTACAAAGTATATCTATGATGCCAGAGGCAACCTGCTTGCAGAGGCTGATTCAAACAATGTTATCCAGAGGTATTATATATATGGAAATGGTCTTATGGCGAAGGTGACAGCGTCAGAGAATACCTACTGTTACCATTATAATGCGACAGGAAGCACCATAGCCATCACTGATTCCAGTCAGAGCATAGTAAATAAATATGCCTATACTCCATTTGGGGAAATAGGAAATGAGGTGGAAGCCCTTGCCCAACCATTCAAGTATATCGGGCAGTATGGGGTTATGTCAGAATCCAATGGCCTCTACTATATGAGGGCGCGGTATTATGACCCAACTTTGGGAAGATTTATATCGGAAGATCCTTTGGGATTTGGGGCTGGGGATGTCAATTTGTATGTGTATGTGAACAATAATCCGGTATTGTTGATTGATCCGTCGGGCTCTGCTGGGTTTGCATTAGATTTTGGTGGGGCATATGGCTCTGGTTGGGGCACTAGTAATTATTCTACAGGTGGAGGTGCAGGTTCTGGAATTTTTGTTGGGGTTAGGCCAGACAGCATGGGACATGCTCAGCTAGGAGGGTTTATCTGCCAATCATACACTGATACAATCCCTGGAGCAAAAGTAGGATTAGGCGTTAATTTGACATATTATAAAGGAGATTCAAGAGATTTCCTTTCAGGCGTATCAAATTATACTTCATTAACTTTTGCAGGAGTTTCTGTGACAAAATATTCGGATCAAAAAACTGAAGAAACTACAGGATGGACAGTAAGTCTATTTGGTAAAGGAATTGGTTTTACTGGGTTTAAAGAGGGGACTACTCAATCATGGTCGGGAGCTTTGCAAAAATAATATTTGGGCATTTAATAGTTAAGGAGCAAAATGAATGGTGAGGTATACCTTCCATATGCCATGGAAAGAAAATATATAAATGCAGCAAAGGAATGGGGATGGCAGTATGTTTTTCCTGCTGCCAAAATATCTACAGATCCTCGTGGTGGTAAACAAAGACGCCATCATCTTGATGAAAGTGTCATTAGAAAGACTGTAAGATCAGCGGCTCAAAAGGCCGGCATTCATAAATTGATAGGTCCGCATACATTCAGCCATTCTTTTGCAACACATCTGCTTGAGAATGGTTATGATATACGCACTGTTCAGGAGTTGCTCGGGCATAAGGATGTATCCACCACCATGATTTATACCCATGTTATGAAAAAGGGGGGGGATTGGGGGTAAAGAGCCCGCTGGATGGGAGGTAACTAAAAGGCACAAGGCTCAAGGTGCAGGGCGCAGGGCGCAGGGGTAAAGTCAAGAAAGAGTGAACATCCAACGCTGAACGTCCAACTTTCAACTTTGAATGAAAAGCAATAAGATACGAGGTCGGGAATGACAGGAAAAAAATGAACCACAGAGACGCAAAGGCCGCCAAGAAAAACAATAAATATTTTTTGATAATATAAGAAGCTTTTCTCGGTGCCCTCCGCCTGTCCCGCCATAGCCTTGGCGTCGACGGATGTCCTTCGTGGTGAAAATAGATTTTCCGATCAGGTCTGGAATAACAGAAAAAGTCAAAAAAGGATGAACATCCAACATCGAACATTGAACGTTGAACTTCGAATGAAAAGCAAAATAATAGGATAAAGGGCACAGGCGCTGTGCCCCTACAGGAATTATTAATTATAGTTCAGGGTGCAGGGCCCATCCTCCGTCGAAAAGGCTATGGCATGACAGGTCCACCTTTGTTAAAAGGGCAGCGAGGGTTCCACATTGACATTTCCATGGTTCGGAAGTACTCTTTCGTTATGACACAAGAGATTCGAAAAAAAATCGAGGCACTTTTCCCGTGCGAAAAAGATATTCCCCGGGAGATCGACTTTGCCCCCTGCGGGGGAACATATGAAGGGGGCATGACCTATCTCATTGACGGAGAGCTTCGCGCATGGAGCGGACGGACCTCTGAGGTACTCTCCCCGGTATGCATTCGTACAGACATGGGGCTTGTCCGGCGGAAGATCGGTTTGGAGGCGAGACTGACCACTGAAGAGGCAATATCGGCCTTGGAGGCCGCTGTCCGCGCATGGGATCACGGTCGGGGCGCATGGCCTGTTATGCGGGTTCAGGAGCGCGCAGAGAGGTTGTCAGCGTTCGCCATTATGATGCGCTCAGTTCGGGATCAATCTGTTCGCATGCTCATGTGGGAGACAGGCAAGAGCCTCTCCGACAGCGAGAAGGAGTTTGACCGAACAGTCCAGTATATTACTGATACAGTGGAGGCATTGAAAGAGACAGATCGTGCCGGGGCCAGGTTCTCCTCAAACAGCGGCGTTCTGGCACAGATTCGCCGCTCTCCGCTTGGCGTGGTGTTATGCATGGGGCCGTTCAACTATCCGCTCAACGAGACCTTCACCACACTCATTCCCGCTCTGGCCATGGGCAACACAGCGGTAGTAAAGCTGCCGCGCTATGGGTCTCTGTGCCAGATCCCCCTGTTGCACGCATTTAAAGA